>CALDJV010000950.1 GCA_937899305.1 uncultured Cytophagaceae bacterium | reverse complement strand
TAATCGGGCAAATTCTATTTTTTTGATCCCATTGCGATCTTCGTGTAACATAGAAGCACTGGCATCTATCACAAACTTGACCGTAATATTGGTTTCAACCTCAGACTCTTTGACAAAATACCGCCCCGAACGCGCGTACATTTTCCAGTCCAACAACCGCAAGTCATCCCCTGGTTGGTAGCTCCGATATTGCCGAAATACCTGACCTTGCCCAGTACGAATGCTTTGGTTTTGCCCCAACAAATACCCCCCAATAATCATTTTACTCAGCAAAAGAAGTCCTTCTACTGAATTCAACAATTCAGGGTTCAACAGTGCTTCATAATTTTGTTGGGTCGTTTTTTTCATTGTTTATATTATCAATAGTCCAAGGCATTCAGTCCATAGTCGATCCAAGTAAGTAAATACGTACGTTGACCATTTCCTTGGTCTTACCAAAGGGAGACCAAGGAGGGTAAAATCAGGATTTCTATTCCAGTTTACTTTTTGGCAAACCAATTTGCTTCAGCAATTCAGTAGTGGCCTGATCGGAAGTAATGCCTTGGGCCTCGGCTTTGAAATTCATCAAAATACGATGACGCAATACTGGATAAGCCACCGCTTTGATGTCTTCTAAAGTCACCGCAAAACGGCCTTGCAACAAAGCCCTCGCCTTGGCGGTCAATATCATGGCTTGCCCCGCTCGAGGGCCTGCGCCCCAACGCACCCATTCTTTGACGTAGCTTACCGACGTGCTGTCGGGCCGGGTAGCCCGTACCACCAAGTTTACAAATGCAATGAGGTTACGCTCGATGGTCACCTCTCGCACCAATTCCTGTATTTTTTTGATTTCCTCCCCAGTCATGACTGGGGTAATGTTTACTTTTTTAGTACCTGTGGTATCAGTCAAAATCCCCAACTCGTCTTGCTCGGTAGGGTAGCCAATTTGAATAAATAACAGAAAACGGTCGAGTTGGGCTTCGGGCAATGGAAAGGTACCCGCTTGCTCAATGGGGTTTTGGGTAGCCAAAATAAAAAATGGTCGATCCAGTTCGTAGGTTTTGCCCCCGTAGGTGACTTCAAACTCTTGCATGGCCTCCAGCAAAGCTGACTGGGTTTTGGGTGGGGTTCGATTGATCTCATCGGCCAGGATGATGTTGGCAAAAATAGGCCCTTGGTTAAATTTGAATACCCGCTCTCCCGTAGATTGATCTTCTTGCAAAATCTCGGTTCCGGTAATGTCAGTGGGCATCAAATCAGGAGTAAATTGGATGCGTCGAAACGGCAACTCAATGGCTTGAGCCAGGGTTCGAATCATGAGGGTTTTGGCCAATCCGGGTACCCCTTCCAGCAAGGCATGGCCACCTGCCATAAAGGTAATGAGCAATTGCTCGATGGTCTCTTCCTGCCCTACAATCTTTTTATGAATTTCCTTTTTGAGTAGGCTCAACTTTTCAATCAGTTGCGCTACGTCCTGTTCAGTCATCGTTAGTTTGTTGTTTTTCAGTTGGTTATATATTTTCTTGGTTGTATTCCGTTTGATCACTTGGTTTGGAGGAGGAACCTTTATCCTTTTTCAGTTGCCCTTCTCACTTTAATTTCATCTTCTAAAAGCGAAACCATTACTTGGCAAAAAGGAGTAAACCTGCCTTCGTCATCTTTGGAATCAAAATGCTGCCTAAGTAAGGTCAAATCTTGAATACTATATTCATCCAGTCCTACCACATTTTCATTGATTACACGAGCCCTCAATTTTTGTAGTTTTTCTACATTCAACCCTAATATTTCTATTGTATCAATTACATCTTGATTTGAATCATCAACTGCCTTCACACTTCCATCATAATCATAGAAAAAATAACTTTCACAATTACCCATTTTAGGGTAAATGGATATTTCTTTATTGCTTTTCTTTGCATCACAATGTAACTTTTTAGGGTTACTGGCCTTTTGAACAATCACTCTGATTCCCTCATTTAATTGGTCTGTGTATGGGTTCAGTTTGTGATTGTTTTGCTCACTAAAATTAACCCTGTATAAGTCCTCAGCAGTCGTATGATATTTTTGTTGGATGCTTTCCCAAGTATCTTCTTTGGAACAAATGTGTATGATATTTTTTTGATCCCCATTGCAAGAAGCAAGTAAGTTATCATAATCATACATTTTGTCTGGGTATTTATTTTCATCCTTGGGTAACAGGTGCTCTATAATCGTTTTATGATCTTCAAATATCCTTATTCCACAGTAACAACAAATATGTCCCTGGTCTTCTAATAAGAACTTTAATAACACAGCATTTGGCGGTCTGGTCCACTCCTTGGGTTGTTTGTTTTTTTTCCAATCTTCAAACGTTTGAGGAGATGACTGTTTAAGGATATGCTTCATCGCTTCAAGATTTCTTTTCGTTTAATAATGGCTAATTTCGCATTTAACTCTCCATCATCAGCCAATTCAAACTCTTGGATTAATTGATCTATTTGTTGTTTGGCTTTTTTTAAATTTTCTTTACCTCCTTCACTAATCAATGCCTGTACTTCATTCCAGATAGGTTCAAACCTAGTCGGCCGAGGCGATACCTCCATGACTTCCTCGAGTATCCAGTTTACATCTCGACCAAGTGTCGCATCAGGTTTGGCACAAGTAATCTTATTGTCTTTGTTTTGCAATACAAAAATATTTTCTGCCTCTAAACTATTGAGTACATGAGGCGAATGCGTCGTCACGATAAACTGAATGTTTGGGAAGGTTTTCTGTAAAGCGGGCAATACATTGCGTTGCCATTTGGGGTGAAGATGAAGCTCTATTTCATCAATCATGACCACTCCTTCACCCTCGAGTTTATTCTCCAGAGCTGGATTAGCCATGGTGAGGCGACGGGCAATGTCACAAACCAACATAATGAGGGTTTTCTCTCCGTCGGAGAGTTGGTTGATGTCAAAGTCTTGCCCATTCTTATTAATGGCTAAAAAAGACTCTCCATGAGAAAATATAAAAGAAGAATCTTCACTTGTTTTAATATGTAAATTCTTGTAATCGTCTAAAGTCAAATCACCCAAAAATTTATCTAGGCTCAATCTTACCACTTCCAAACGTTGATCTCTATAATTGAAATCATTTTGATTTCTAATTTGACGAACCTCGTCATCCTCCACTCTTTTAAACCATTTTAAAAAATCATTAAATTGACTTAAGGTAGAACCTAAACTATTCACCAAGGCATATAATTGGGGGTATGACATACGACCTACTGTTGTCTCTCCATGCTTACGAGAATAAATAAGGCGTTTTACATCATAACTTACTAGTAAAGGAATCGCCTGTTCTTCTGGAATATTTAAAGAATAAGAACCTCTCATTACTTCTGCACCATTCCAAGTTTTTTTTATGCTAAAAACTCTTTCTTGTTGATCCTTAAAACTAATATATAAGTTTGTTTTATGTGTGGAGTTTATATCATTATCACTAACCACAATAGATGTTAATGAATTATCTATCCCATCTATTTCCAAAGAGGTTACAATAAAATTAGCCAACAGCTTTGTCAAAGCATCCAAAACCGAAGACTTACCCGAACCATTGGTGCCAATAAATACAGCTAAATTACTTTCCGGAAAATCGATTTTAAGGTGTTCGAATCCACGAAAGTTGTTGAGTTCTAACGCTTTGATTTTCATATCATCTACAGGTTGCTATACTCAAATGTACACTTTTTTGATAAAAATAAACCCTGGCCAGTACCTAGAAAAACCCAGTTACCACCCACCACTTGCCTACTCAAAAGAAGACAACGCATAGACTGCAAACGAGGCCAGCCAATGCTCTCCGGCATAATCTCCACTGGCAATGTGGGGCAATGTGGCCTGAATGTGTTTTTTGACCAATTCGCGCAATGTTTTTCTCACAATGAGTTGCTTGGGCAATGCCTTCACGATGGATTCCAAACACCAGGCCCGGCTCAGGTTCAAGCCATCCAAATGCACAATTTGAGGGTCGGTACGGTCAGAGACTTTGGCGGGTGTGGTGTAGTTAGGAGGAAGCGTTTTCCCCAGAAATTTTTCCAGCCAGTTTTCATATTTCTTTTGGGGCAATACTTTGCTCATGAGTTCGGCTTCTAGCAAACAAGGGGAGAAAAAGCTGTTGCCGCCTGGCTCCCAAATGGCCGGACAATTGACATCCTTTTCGTAATAATCTTTGCTACGTTGCACCAGTAATTTTTCAAAACCAGCGTTTTTCACAGTGCGGGCATAGTCCAGGGCAAAGCTCAGCCCAAAGGCCGTATTGGGGTGTACTCCAGTGCGAATGGGGTAGGTTTGTTTGGGCAAAAAATCCTGATACCGTTTGATGAGCACCTTTACCAAAGGTTGCAGGTAACCATACCATTTTTTAGCCTCGGGGTCGTCCCAAGTATACAGTTCTTCGGCCAGCTTGAGCAACCAGGCCCAACCATAAGTTCGCTCAAACGACTTTCCAAATTTGCGTTCAAAGTAAGCCATCTCAGTCAGAATGTTTGCTTTGGTGATGTTTTGGCCAATGGCCGCCCGAATATTTTGGGCTGCTTCCAGATCAGGAAACATTTTCATCAACCGTACCAGCATCCAATGCCCATGCACTGCCGAGTGCCAATCGTAACAACCATAAAAAGCCGGATGCCATTGTTTGGGCGTTTTCAGTTCTTGAGCATCGGCCATGGTATGTCCCATTTTATTGGGGTACTCCTGGTGAATACATTTGAGTGCCAGTTTGGCAAAATGATTGGCGCCCGTTTTGGTCAAGGTCAATTGCCCATTCTTGGTATTCAAAAACTTTTCGGTGTTTTGAGCCTGAAGTTTCGCCATACAAAAAAGAAAGATAAGTCCTATCCAGGGTTTGAGGTTTAGGTTCATTGTTTTGAAATTCAAAAATTATCAATTACTCACGCGGTCATCGCGTACATCACAATATTTACCGCAAACTTGGTATTGTCTTCGGCCATCCAGCGTTTGTTACGATGATCATAGTCCCATTCGCAACCATAATCTTTGTTACTGTATAGCACCCCAATGCGCCCGTTGATTTCAATGGCCTTAAGATATTCATGCACCAAGTCATCGCCCCAGCCGTTGAGCTCTTGAGCCGTGGCAGGAGGGCCCTCTTCAAATTTGAAGAAAATATCATAAATCTCGTGGGTATTGGGGAGCTTTTGCAAGGCATTGGCACCAAAAATCTCGTTCATTTGCCGCTCAAACGATTTGGCAAACAAACCATCAATGTCGTGGTTACAATCATCCACAAACACAAAACCGCCATTATGCACGTACTTTTCAAAGTTTTCCCGCTCTTTGGCATTGAACTGTACCAATTTGTGTCCACTTAAATAACAAAATGGTTGAGTAAAGATTTTGTCACTGGCCAACGGGATGACCTGCTCTTTGGTATCTACCGGAATGGTGGTATACTCAATCAACGAATTCATCATATTAGAGGGCATCCGTTGGTCGGTATTCCAGTCTCCCGAATTGTACTGTAGGCGGGTAAAGGTGAATTTGGCTCGGTTTATCATTTTACAGTTGTAATTTTTAGTCCATAGTCCACAGTCGATGGTCCATAGTTAAAAATGTTACTTGAACAAATTTACATATTTGAGAAAACATCAAATCTATATCTGATGATGCGCTATGGACCGTGGACTATGGACTGAAAAACTACTAATTAAATAGCATCCGACAAACTAGTAAAGGTAAAGTCGCGAATCTTCATCGAAGGCACGAGGTTACCATTTACCCGTTGTTGTTGGCCGAGGGCTTCTAAATTATTCAACATAATGACTGGGCTTTCGTTGAAGCGGAAGTTCTTCACTGGGAATTTGATTCTTCCATTCTCGATATAGAAAGTACCATCACGAGTAAGTCCAGTATACAACAAGGTCTGAGGGTCTACCGTACGAATGTACCACAAGCGGGTCACCAAAATTCCTTTCTTGGTGCTCTTGATCAAATCCTGAATACTGGCATCGCCTCCCACCATAATTCCATTAGAGGGCGCCGAAGTATATTCTTTATCCTTTTTTTTGGCCCAATAACGAGAGTAAAACATGTTTTTCACAACTCCTTTCTCGATCCAGGTCCGCTTTTGCAAAGGCAACCCGTTGCCATCCCAGGTTCCAGAAGGCACTTCAGCGTTCCAAGGATCAGAATAGATCGTAATGCGTTCATCTACCAGCTTTTCGCCTAGTTTGTTGCCTCCTCCTTTTTTAGATAGGAAACTACGCCCCTCGTCGGCTTGACGCGCGCCCATGTTACCAATCATGTTGCCAATCAACGCCCCCGCAGCTACTGGTTCCAAAATCACGGTATATTTACCTGGCTCAATGGCCCTAGGTTTGCGCGAAAGCAAAGACTTGTCCAGAGCAATTTGAGAAGCCTGGGCCGAATTAAATTGTTTGACATCGTTGTAATCACGGGTCACCCAACCAGAACCTGTACCATCGTTGGTACGCATGGTCACCGAAAAACTCAGGTTGGTAGACTGATTAAAAGCAAACAATCCCTTAGAGTTCATCATGGCACTGAATCCCGCACTGTCGTTGAGAAATCCGGCCGCAGTCACATCTTTTTTGGCCGCAGGCCCAATGCTATCGGCTGCCACTTGGGCCCGATACTCAGGGGTAATGTCGGCGGTAGATTTCGCAAACGTAGGCGAGTCTTTGTAAGTTTGAGGCCCCAAAGGAGGCATGTATTCGGGGTTTTCGGGCGATAGTTTGGCCAACTCTTCCGAACGACGTACTGCTTTTTCCAATGATTTATCGTCAAACTCGGTAATGGTGGTGGTTCCGGTCTTCTTGCCATAACTCGACTGTACTGCCAAGGTAAGCGAAGAACGCACTCCACTGGTGGTAATGGTGTTTCGAGCATAACGTACGTTGCCACTGTTGCTACCACTTAGGTTTACAATGCAATCATTGGCTTTGGAGAACTTCAGGGCTTTCTCCAGAATTTGTTTGGCTTCTTCTTTACTTAATATAGACATTGTATGAATTTCTTGTTTTAAAAAAATATTTTATTGTTAAGGAACAGTTGCGCAATAATTGTCGGCTTTCGCTTCATTGCTCCTTGCTATACTTCGTTACTTTTTTTGGCCGTAGCTATGGCTACGCCCGCAAAAAGTGTCTCGTCTAGCTTCAAGCAATTTTGCCAAAATCGGACACTTATTTTGAACATGTTCCTAAATGGCTGCTTCATCCCTCACAAATCAATCATCATCCTACCACTCTAAAACAAACCATTGAACAATATAACAATGAGCACTTATATCTTTCTCGCGGTGTTGATTACATTGACGTTGTCGAAACGACTGGTAGAACTACCATGAGAAACTGCGCTTACCTGAGGGGGTTGGCCCTTGCCATCGAAGAAAGATCCAAACATGCGGTAGTCGCTGGCATCGCAAATTTTAGAACAAGAATTCCAAAACTCCTGGGTGTTGGACTGATAAGCCACGTCGCGTACTGGTCCGGTAATTTTACCGTCTTTGATCTCAAAGAAAAGCGTACCACCAAACTGGAAGTTATAACGTTGTTGATCGATAGAATAAGAGCCTCTACCTACAATGTAAATGCCCTTTTCTACATCTTTGACCATGTCGTTTACAGCATACTTTTGTTGGCCAGGCTCTAACGAAACATTGGGCATGCGTTGAAACTGGACATCATTCCAACTTTGAGAATAACAGCATCCATGCGATTCGTTTTGGTCTAGCATATGCACCTGGTCACGAATGGCTTGGTAATTTACCAGTACCCCATCTTTTACCAAGTGCCATTTTTTGGTTTGTACCCCTTCATCGTCAAAGCCTACTGCTCCGAGTGAACCTACCTGGGTTTTATCGGCTACCAGATTGACAATCTCGCTTCCGTAATTAAATTTCTTGGTTTTCCATTTGTCCAGAGTGGCAAAACTGGTTCCGGCATAGTTGGCTTCGTACCCCAATACCCGGTCTAGTTCTAAGGGGTGCCCTACCGATTCGTGGATGGTCAGGCCGAGGTGGTTGGGCTCAAGCACCAACGAATACTTCCCTGGCTTGATAGACTTGGCCCCAAGCATGGCCTTCGCTTGCTTGGCCCCATCTATACAATCTTGTACCAAGTCATAAGAATTTCTATAAAGGGTAATGTCGGTTCCAGTGGGTCCAGCAATTTTATCGGCTGCTTTAGGCTCCAGGTATTCGTACCCCATGCCCATCGGAGCACCCAAGCCATTGCGGCTTTGGAACTTCCCCTTCTTGCGATCTACCACCGTGATGGTAGGAAAAGACCAAATGCGGTGTACATCCTGATCAATGTAAGACCCCTCGGTAGAGGCAAAATATTTTTGTTCGTTTACCAAAAACAAACGATTGTTTACAAAGGTGGCGCCATTTTTCTTGGCTTCAGCATTGGCTTTGAGCAACAAATCCACCTTGTCGGATACAGGTACCTCAAAACCATTTTTCTTAATGGGGGTTTTCCAGCTTACATCACCGTATCCTTTGACCGGAGCCAATTTTACGGGTTCTTTCTGAAATTTAGAATTGGCTTTGGCAATGGCGACGGCTTGCTCGGTGGCTTTCGCAATGCCTTCTTTGGTAACATCGTGGGTAGAGGCAAAACCCCAAGTGCCATTGGCAATGACCCGAATACCTACTCCAAAAGATTCGGTATTGACCAGATTCTGTACTTTTTGTTCGCGGGTAATCACGTATTGGTTCAAGTAACGCCCAATGCGTACATCGGCATAGGTAGCCCCTTTCGATTTGGCCGTATTCAGCCCAATGTTGGCGAGCTTCTTCTTGTCGGCTACGCTCATCAAGGGATTCAGCATGTGCTCTAGCGAGACTTCTTTCCCAATTAGGGGGATCGGCAGCATCATGGCTCCGGCACCCATTCCAGCTAATTGGATAAAATTTCGTCGGTTCATACTCAAAAAATTAATAAGATTAGATTACAATGATTATATAGATGTGTCGTGTAATATAAAGTTGTGAACAGTTTATCGTTACATGGTTCAAATCTGTTTTAACAGGTAAGACAGCCATTTAACGGTGTTTAAACTTACTTGTCACAGATACTATATAATATGGTTATAGTGGTTTGTTTGGTAAAAATAGGGTTTCACCAAAACTAACACCTCAATTACTCCGTTTAATGGGAGTTTATTTCACAACATGTTCGCCCCCTTCTATTTTATAAAACTGTTAATAGCTCCAATAGC
>CALDJV010000949.1 GCA_937899305.1 uncultured Cytophagaceae bacterium | reverse complement strand
TCTTCCAAAGTGAAACCGAAGTCAGCTAAGAGACAAGTCAAATTTTTAGTACCCAACTCGACCTGATGCATTTGCCATCCGTGTCCTACTTGTTGGTCCAAGGCAACCAGGTTCTCAATGATGGCCTCACTGTCATAAAAAAATATTTGTTCACAAATGGCCATCATCTTTTTACCTCCATACCTTTTTATCTCGGGCAGGTAAGTATCGTAAGTCATTTGAATACGGCCTTGCTGGGTGTATTCTTCAAAGACCTGGTTAAGTTTATCGATCACCAATTGAGTGTCAGAAGATTGAAATCGTATTCTTAAGTGAAAGCCCTTGGCATCTCGGTAACGAAGAAAAAACCAAGGTACATTCAATACTTTTACCAATTTCCTTAGTTCATTTTTAATCACCTCTTGAGCAGTGATTACCCCTAAATATAGTTTCACATACACCCACTCTTCACCTGGTAAATACTGGACAGTTTTCCGCTGTTTCGGAAAAAAATCAGCCTGATAACGAATGGGTTGGGTAGATTTAAAGGGGATGTACACCTCATTGGTAAAGCCTTGTCCATCTGTAAACAGGTTTTCTTCCAGAATGACAGGCCTTCGATTTACTTTTAACTTATCAATGGCTTGAGCTAAAAGTGTTTGCCCCCAATCAGACTTCAAGTCTAAGGGTAATTTATTATCAGATTCGCACAACAATACCGAATCAGGTACTTGAAAATCCTCTACATCACTTTTTCTAACAATTTTCCATTTAGCAGGCGAAACAATTACTCCGTCAATCTCTACCCGAGGTAAAAAGGGCGCACTTGCCAAAGAGCCCCAATTCCAGCTTGGAAGCTTCATCTTTTGGTTGGCTATATCGCATAAAAAATTATACAGTGGATAGTTACTTCCTCTTTGATTATGAGCCGTAGTAAGCTTAGGAATGACCCGCTTGTGATGCTTCTTCGACCACAACACAATTTCGCCTGTTTGTATGGTAATGAGTAAATCACTGGCCAGTATAACCTGTTCGGCGTCATGAGCAAGCGGGTTGGAAGATAATACAATTTTATACTGTCTGATGCTACCGGGGCGATTCAGAATGTTGTAGGCTCGGGGATTGGCCGGAGCGTGATCTATTTCCGCATAGATTACGTCTGGATTGGTGTCCTGTTCAAATTCGTTGATTTCTTTGATCGCCTGATTGATTGCCGGACTGGCCAATCCAAACCTTCCTAAGAAACTACCTCCCCCCTGCAATATCGACCGCAAATAAATCTGCTCTTGAGGCAACACTGATATTAGTACTCCAAAGCTATCAGTTATCATTTCGTGTTCCGAGTTTGCAAATTTTTTTGTGATACGATCTGCCGAAATAGTTACCTTGGATTGGTTGTGAAGCAACGCTTTAGTGTAAATCTCCAGAAGAAAGTTTTGCAATTTTTGGTTGGGTATTTTCTGAGGCAAAGTGCCTTGGTCATACCTAAAAGGCAAGTGAATGAGGTTATGAGGTTCTTTAATAGCGTTGTAAGGATATTTGATACCATTATCAGGATCGAGTACCTCGTTCAATGCTACAAAACCCTCTCCGTAACGATCATAAAATTGGGCTGAAAAGTGAGCCAATTCGGGCGCATATTGCCTGGACATCATTTTCCCTAACAATTGTACCGTCTTTGTCACCCGACGCTTTACCTTTTGTGATAGCTGGTTTACTTTAGTTTCTCGGATACAGTCAATATGAAATTTTCTATCTACATTGTCGAGTACCTGTTTAGGGAATTGATGGAGGATGGACTTATAATCAGATACTTTTTTGGTTATTTTCAGTGATTGGAGTATCTCTTTGCCAAGTATTCTTTTTTGGTAATCTTCACCTACTACAGTAGGCATCTGGCTGGATACCAGAATGTGGGCATCCAGCAAATCGCCAATAAACGCCTGTGCTGATGCTTCATCAATTTCTTCTAATGCCAAAAAATCAACCAACTCATTCAAGGTTTTTCCTGAAGCGGCAAAACCCAATACCTTGTCAATATAGGTTGAGTTCTCAAATGACGAAAAGTTGTACTGAAATGCAATTCCTCCATAGATGCTCTTCCGATACCTATAAAAATACCTGGATTGATTATCCGAATAAGGGTATATCGTAGGATTGGGGAAGAGCTGTTGGATAGGGTTTTGAAGATCAATGGTATACAATAGTTCGGCGTCTAGACGAGTATGCCGGATGATGTTACCAAGCTCGATTTGAGTTGCTCCATTTATAAATTCTGCTGGATTGGATACTCCAGCCATGGTACCAAAAGGAGTACAGCGATAAGAAGCACGTAACCAATATTTCAATAATGATGCAATTAACTTTTGTTCCTCCTTCTCTGGGTGCTTTCTCCAACGAATGGTGCCGTCAAGCCACCTTTCAAACCGGTCGTATAATTGATGAGAAGCCAAATACACCGCTTCTTTAAAAAGCTCATGATTGAATAACGTTTTAAAATCTTCGGGGGTAGTGGCCTTTTGAGCTTGCTTGATGTATGCTATTGGAAAAAGCGGAGTTCGTAATACATACCAACCAAAAGATTCTATTTTTGCGTTTTTTTCGGAGTTACTCATTCTTTGTTATTTTAGTACTTGCCCCTCTATGGCAGGACGACCAATTGGAGTTGAGGGTATTTTAAATTGATCATTGCAAACTTACAGCTTTGTCGGACTATTTCACTTGAATTGATTGGCTTTTTACTCTTTTATCCCAACACTTGCAAAGGCACTTGCTGGCGCAAGCCTCCCGGCTTGTGTCCATCGAAGCAAGTTCAGGGGGCTTACCGCCAGTTTGCATCAACAAAGGTCAACTCCATTATTGATGATACTGCTTCTGAAACAAATACCTGGTATCCTTCTCAAAGTACCCATGCTCACAGCCAAACCAATACAAATACTTTTGCATGTCTTTGGCCGATATATAGGTATCTCCCGCGTGGGTGGCTTGCATCACACAGTAGGCGTAAAACTTTTCAATCCAAGCGGCGCTTACTTTGCCATTAGCGGCCAGTTCACGCCAATTGGCCTGGGTAATGGCGGGGTCTAGTTGCAAGTAGCCCGGCTTTTCGAAGAAGTGGTGCCAGAGTTTTTGGAGGGTATATTTGTCAGGTTGATCAAAACGAACCAAGGAATCGAACCGACGTTTGAAGGCCGAATCGATGGCGTGGCGGTTATTCGTAGCCAAAAAAATCATCCCTTGGTATTCCTCCATTTTGTAGAGCAAATAACTTACTTCCTGATTGGCGTACCGCTCGTTGCTGCTTTGCCCTCCTTCAGAGCGCTTGCCAAAAAGAGCATCCCCCTCATCAAAAAACAGAATCCAGTCTTGAGCTTCAGCTACCTCAAATATCTGGCGGAGCTTTTTGCTGGTTTCCCCCACATATTTGTCTACAATGTTGGAGATATCAATCCGGTATACGGGTTTGCCTGCATCCCTACCCAGCAAAGCCGCCGCCATTGTTTTACCAGTACCCGAAGGCCCCGACATCATCAAGCGGTAGCCTTGGCCTTGGTGTACCCCCGGCTGCTGGTTTACCTGAGCATAATGTTGTACCCATTTACGGGTTTGGGTTACCAACAAGGCAGTACGTTCGCCCAAAATCAAGTCGTCCCAGGTTTTGGTGGTGGTGAGTGGAGTAGCTGGGAAGTCGGGAGCGTATTGGGG
>CALDJV010000948.1 GCA_937899305.1 uncultured Cytophagaceae bacterium | reverse complement strand
ACTGAGTTGGATGTAAACAGCGAATTAAGAATGATTCCTCAATAGAGAAAAACCTGTTAATATATATACCAAGAGCGGCCAAAAGCCGCTCTTTTTTATTTTAAAACCATTGACTGAGTTACTTTTAAAACTACTTTTATTTGATGGCTAAATTGTTCCACAATGCCTAGCACAACAATAAAACAATGCAACCATTTAACAATCAAAATAGCGTATTTTAGAACAATTGCGTAACGTCAGTTATTGATCACCAAAGCCTTACTTCAATCGCACAATCGTGACTCCAGCCCCTCCCCTATCGGCGTGCTCGTCTTTCAGGCTTTCAATGTCTTTGTAACCTTTCAGGCGTTGCCGGATCAGGGTACGTAAAATGCCATCGCCTTTGCCATGTACAATTTGCACCTCCTGAATACCTACCAAAATGGCGTCATCAATAAATATTTCCACCTCTTTGAGGGCTTCGTCGCCTCGTTTACCTCGCAAATCCAGTTTACTATTGAAATTGGCCATTTTTTCGGTCAAGTCCAAACCTTTTACCCGCGAAGGACTGCTGTTTTCCTGGGCCTGTTTTTTAAAGGTCTTCCGACTGATTTTTTCCAAACGATTGAGCTTGATTTTAGACTTCAGGTCCCCAATCAATATCTCAATGTCTTTGCCTCGTCGGTCAATCACCTCACCAATCGTCGTTTGTCCTTTGATGCGAACCAAGCTTCCTATCTCAATCTCCCCTCCTACCACTTTGATCTCTTCCTCGGCCTCTGGTTTCTTTTCTACCACCATTTCGGGCTTGAGTTCCTGTTGGTAAGCCGTCAGGTCTTTGCGCAACTCCTTGGTAGCCAACTTATCCGCCTTATTTTCTTTGATAAGACGAATGGTCTCCTCAATCTTCTGGTTGGCTTGCTGCACCAATCTTTTGGCTTCCTCCTTGGCCTGATTCATCATTTTTTTACGCTCGTTGTCCAAGTGGGCTTTCAAAGACTGGTACTGATTGGTCATTTTTTCCAACTGATCATTGCGTTGGGTCAGCCGTTGGTTTTGAGTTTCAAAATTCTTTTTCTCAATTTCCAGCTCTCGCAAAACCTTGTCGAAATCTACCTGCTTGCGTCCCGCCTTTTTCTGGGCTCGATGAATCACTTCTCTAGGCAGCCCAATCTTGCGGGCAATCTCAAAGGCGAATGAACTCCCTGGTTTGCCCATTTCCAATTGATAAAGTGGCTCCAAGTTCTCTACATCAAAGCGCATTGCCCCATTGATGATATTGGGTGCGTTTTCGGCATAAAACTTCAAATTGGTATAGTGGGTTGTAATCACTCCTTTAGCCTTGGATGCATCCAGTTTTTCTAGAATGGCCTCAGCCACGGCGGCCCCCAATGAAGGTTCAGTACCGGTTCCAAATTCGTCAATCAAAAACAAAGAACGCTGGTCAGCAAACTTCAAAAAATGACGCATGTTGGTCAAATGCGAACTATAAGTACTCAAGTCATTTTCCAGCGATTGCTCGTCACCAATGTCAATGAAAATATCTCTGAAAAAGCCCAAGCGAGAATTTTCGTGCATGGAGACCAACAAACCACATTGGTACATGTACTGCAACAGACCTACCGTTTTGAGCGACACCGACTTTCCTCCCGCGTTGGGGCCCGATATCACCAAAATCTTTTGGGATTCCATCAAAGTCAACCCCAGAGGAATCACCTTTTTACCTTGCTCTTTGAAACTTAAAAACAACAATGGATGACGGGCTTCGTGCCACTCTAGCAAAGGAGCCTCTACCAAAGTAGGCATCACCGATTGGGTATCCAGGGCCAAGCGAGCCTTGGCCTGGATGAAGTCGATCATCCCCAAATAGTTGTAAGCTCGACGCAATACCGCAATATGAGGTCGTACTGCATCGGTGAGCACCATCAAGATACGCACAATTTCGTTGCGC
Organism: uncultured Cytophagaceae bacterium; assembly: GCA_937899305.1. Lineage (GTDB taxonomy): Bacteria > Bacteroidota > Bacteroidia > Cytophagales > Microscillaceae > Microscilla. The sequence goes on along the minus strand of CALDJV010000948.1, from coordinate 1,754 downwards.
TCTTGGTATTCCAGTTCCCGGATTTCATTGTTGGTATCAAAGATTTCAGCCGGCTCCAAATACACCGTTTGCCCCGTAGAAGATTGATCGTGTACAAAACCCTTGATCCGTCGCTTGTTCTCGGCTTTCACCGGAATCACCATGCGTCCTTCTCGAATGGTAAGCGAAGCATCGTCTTTGACATACCCTTCTTTTTTGGCTAAACTAAGGATGTCATCCAAACGACGTCGCAAATTACTTTGCTCTACAATAATCTGGCGGCGAATTCTCTGTAATTCAGGCGAAGCCGTATCTCGCACCTTGCCTCGTTCGTCAATCACCTGCTCTATCTGACGGATGAGCCCTCGGTCCAATTCTACCGAACGACTCAATTCAATCAAATAAGGATAAGCCGTTTCTTCTTTGTTGTCAAAAAACTGCAAACAATCCCGAATGGTGGTCAGCGAAGTTTTGAGTTCAAAAAACTCTCTTTCCGACAAAAATGCTCCTTCCAGAGCAGCTTTGGACAAATAATCGTGGGCATCGATGTAGTTTTGCCGCGGAAAACCCTCTTCCTGCAACAAAATATCTTTGAATTCGGCAGTTTGTTTGACCAGCTTTTGGACCAGTTCGAATTTGGTCGAAAACTTGATTTTTTCTACGTAAGCCTGACCTAAAGTACTGATACAGGAGGCTTTGAGTATTTCTCTGATTTTATCGAATCCTAATTTTTCTTCTAAATTTTTAGGATAAACCATGGTTCAATCGTATTAATATTTTGCTTGTGTATTATTTGGAAGCAACCATTGCGTAATGCTTATACTGACAGACAACAATCCATCAATGCAATACATAGTTGCAGAGGCTCAATAAGAAACTTGAGTAAAATTAAGGGAACGTGCCATTGATACCACGAGGGAGGGTCACTTTGCCCAAATGGTGATAGTAGTTTGTTAGTAAAGTACTTACTAACGTTCTTCATTAACGATCAAAAAGGTTTTATTCAGCATTTGAGCTCCTCTTGTTTTTGAGTGAATGTATTTGTATCAATGGATTAGCTTCAGTGAGCTTCCTTTGGTTGGTTTGTAATGGGACGGCAAATATACGTTTTTTTGTTAAAAATAATCAACAATTATCTTCTTCAATTTTAAAAAATCGATTTCTGGTTTTTATTTTCAGTCAGGTTGAAAAAATAACTTTTCGATTTAAACAAGTTATGGGCTATAGTTGCGCGAAGTGAGGCATCACTAATTGTTCTATTGTTCCGCTTCGCTCATTGTTATATGGCTAAATGGTTGCGCAAAGCGATGATTTTTTGCTATTGTTCCGCTTCGCTCATTGTTATATGGCTAAATGGTTGCGCAAAGCGATGATTTATTACTATTGTACCGCTTTGCGCTACTATGGACTATGGACCATTGACTATCGACTAAACAAAACTACCAACTCCTAACTACGAGCTCCCAACTAAAAAAACTATTGACCAAAGATGAATGCATTACTAAGCAACTATTATCATATTTGACAAAAATTGCACTTTTGAGAAAAAAATTCAGTTGTACCGTTTCATACACCATCGCCCCATTTTCTCAGGCCAAGTCCCTGCGTAAGCGCTACCTGGATGGAAGCCTTCCTCAAGACAGAATTACCCAACTTGAGCAATTGGGTTTTCGCTACATTGGTTTTGAGTGGTCGCGAGCAGACAAAAAGCGTAAACCCCAGAAAAAATAAAAATTTTATCGACTTTTTTCTCTTTTACTTACATCCATCCAGGT
>CALDJV010000947.1 GCA_937899305.1 uncultured Cytophagaceae bacterium | reverse complement strand
AATGTGAATTTTCAGGCAGGTACTACTTACAAAGTGAAGTTTTGGGTACGTACATCAAATACTGTTGGTGCATTTTACTTCAAAGCAGCCAATGGTGTTCCCAGCGGAACTACTACCTCTGTGACTATTCCTGGCGTAAGCAGCCAACAAACTATTTTTAATAGCGGGTTGGTTTTCCCTAAATGGGTGGAGAAAACGGTCACTTTTACCGCCAATGGCAACTATTCTCAATTGTGGATTTACCCAAACGGACAAGCTGAGTTGCAAGTAGATGCCATTCGTATCGAGACTGTATGTAAGAGTAAGAGGAGAAGACTAATAGAGGAAAACCCAGGAGAAGAAATTATTGATTTACCAGTGAAAAAAGATAGCAAGGCACAAGACGAGTTAGCGGTAAAAATATTTCCAAACCCTATTACTAGTCAGGTGACTATAGAGCTTCCTGAAATCACTCTTAAGGCCAATGTTGTTATTTATGACCTGAATACCGGGCAAAAAATAGATAGTTTTACAGTGACTCAGGATCGTAATCAGTGGCAAGTACCTGCCCATGTAAAAGCAGGAATCTATCAAATGACGGTGACTGATCCAGTAAACCAAACTCAAAAGTCGACCCGTATCATTGTTGAGCAAAAATAATGAAGCATTCATTCAAACATTAAAGAAGAGGCTGTTCTATAAAATAGGGCAGCCTTTTTTGTGGTATTAAGAGTAGATTAAATATCCTTTGAAAAAAATACTATTTGTTGCTTTGCTCATGGGGCAATGCCATTAAGTGAAGAAGTGTGTTTAGGCGTCAGCCTCCTTCTTTACTCGTTAATCATTATTCAATTTGTTTTATCCTTATTTTTCCTTCACTAAACAGCATTGGTTTGTGGGGAGATAGACATTCTGAGAGGAAGAGCTTTTGTTCAGGAATAACAAAACTTTGACCTTTTAAAGATCTAGCATTGGGCACTAGATTGTGGTTTTTATTACAATTAAGTTTTTTTTCTGCTATATTTGGCTCTGCAAGCATTTTTAGGGCTTACAAGCCAAATTCAATGATTATTCTACACTGATTTATTACAAATATTGAACGGTTTGTATGCTTTTAACCTTGAAGGCAAATCAAGAAAGATGATTGGACATCGAAATTAGATTCACATAAATTATGAAGAAAATAGCACTTCATTGGCAAATCTTAATCGCATTGGTTTTAGGAGTAGTGGTAGGAATTCAACTTACACCTACCTACGAGGTTACAAAAGATGCAGTAAGCAAGCTACAAACGGTACAAGTCTTTGATAAGACTACCAAGAAGAAACTGCCGATAGAAACTTCAGTGATTGAAAATCTTAAAAAATTAGAAGGAAAAGATTTTCACAATGACAAAGTATTTGAAACTGAACTCAATAAAACCATTGGTAAAGAATCTGCTCAAAAATACCGCAAAGCGATTTTAAAAGAGACCGAATTTCGTCCTGTTACTTATGTAAGCTGGATGGGAGATATTTTCTTAAGGGCGTTAAAAATGGTGATTGTTCCTTTGATTTTAAGCTCAATCATTACCGGAATTACCAACATTGGCAGTGGCGAAAGTCTAGGGCGTTTAGGAGGAAAGACCTTACTTTATTACTTGTCTACCAGTATTTTAGCGATTACCACTGGACTGTTCTTTGTGAATATTTTACGTCCAGGAATAGGGGCTCCTACTAGTTCTTCAGGAGCAGTCGAAGGATTAGACGAAGCACGAGGATCTTTTGGGGATACCTTGATGAATATGATTCCCACCAACATTTTTGAATCCTTGTCTGGTGGCAAAATGTTGTCTATCATCTTTTTCGCCATTATGTTTGGCTACTTTATCACCCAGGTGCAGGCTCGCTACAAAGACTTATTGAATGATTTCTTCAACGCGGTATTTGAAGTAATGATGAAGATTACGATGTTCATCATTAAATTTACTCCTCTGGGGGTACTCGGACTGGTAGCCAATACCATTGCCGAACAAGCCGGAGATAGCCAGGCACTTGGCCAAATGGCAGGTAGCTTGGGAGTGTATATGTTAACAGTTATTTTAGCATTAGGCGTCCATTTCTTTGTAACCTTGCCTTTGCTGGTAAAATTTATCGGAAAGGCCAGTCCATTTGCCCATCTCAGAAACATGACCAACCCATTGTTGACGGCTTTTTCTACGTCCTCTTCCAGTGCTACGTTGCCTTTGTCGATGGAAACCGTGGAACATAAAAGCGGGGTTTCTAATAAAATAACGAGTTTTACTTTGCCGTTGGGAGCCACCATTAATATGGATGGTACCGCCTTGTACGAATGCGTAGCAGCGATGTTCATTGCTCAAGCCTATGGAATAGAATTGAGCATTATGCAACAAATCGTAGTAGTGATGACCGCATTGCTGGCCTCCATTGGCGCGGCTGGAATTCCGATGGCGGGTTTGGTAATGATCTCAGTGATTTTGAGTGCAGTAGGTTTGCCTTTAGAAGGACTCGGGATGATATTGGCGGTAGACCGAATACTGGATATGTTGCGAACTACTACCAATGTATGGAGTGACAGTTGCGGGGCGGTGATCATAGCCAAGAGCGAAAAAGAAGAGCTGAAAGTATAAAAAAGCAATACACCAAAACTAAAAGCCTTCCTTTGTTTGAACAAAAGGAAGGCTTTGGTACTTCAGAGGAATCAACCAGGTTTATTCCAAGGTTTTATGCTTGGTAGTTGTAGTAATTTTTACGTCTACTTCTACTTCGTCGGTTTGCCCTGTGATGGTAATATACATTTTTCCGGTGAGGGTCATTTTTCCATAACCATTTTTCACCCAGCCCGACTTGATATCTATATCTGAAGAGCCTTCGTGATTTCCCTTGAGGTTGTATCGGGCAATGGCCATCCCCAAGTCTACTTTAGAGCCTGGTTTGGGATTGATGTCTGCCTTCACTTTTACCAAGGCAACGCCTTTGTTGACCTCTTGTAGCTTCCAGGTGAAGTCATTTTTACTGGGAAAACCGGCTTTTTTTTCAAGGGTTTTTGACCAGCTTTGACCTACTTTGATTTTTTTCTTGGGATAAATATTGAAGAACTGTTCCATGGCCTCAAGCATGGCTTTTTCTCCAAAAGCATTGTTAAAAGTAGTTTTGAGTCGGTCTTTCATTGGACCATCTGGGATGGCTTTGGTACTCATCATCTTGTCAATCAACTCATTGGCACCAGTCAGGTCTTTTACTTGGCCATTTTCATTGAGTTTCATCGTGAGTTTGCTCCCAATGATCACATCAAATATTTGTGCTAGTACCGGAGAGTTAGATTCGGGTGTTTCTGAATCATACACGCTTGCGTCACTTTTGTAGTAGATTTTTTTATACACCACTTCTACATCATAAAAGTCATCACGTTGTTTATCCTTTATCCGGTATTCATAAGTCGTTCGGGTTACTTGCTTGGTAGTTTGATCCCGCCCCATCACTGTTTGTTCTACGCGTTGGTTGATGTCTTGCTCTACCAAATACGAAGTATTGGGTGTGAGTTTAAGCGCCAAGCGATACTTCTTCTGAGCCTGTAAAGTAGTGGCTAATAACAGACAAAATACCAAGGTGAGGGGGTTTCTTAGATTCATTTTCATTCTATTAAAGTTTGATTTCATATACATGAACGGATGAAGGGAATTTTTGATGGGAAAAAATGTAAATAAGCGTTGTGTGATAAAAAGAGGGTATAGTTTTGACAGGTTAAACTTGTAAGATAATTAGAAATGCTAATTTTTTCATCAATTGTTAGGTCTTTTAACAATATTGTGCTCGAGCTTTATTACCTTTGTAAGCAATTAGATTTTTAAAGCTTAGTTGCTTTGGTAAATAATATGCCCGTGGGGGGTAAACTCAAAACAATACAATCGTCATGGCTGATCAGAAATTCAAGCTACACTTTGATGACAATACTACGCAAGAATTTGATGCTGAAGAAAAGATAATTCTTCAGAAAAAACGTACCGAAAAAGAAGAAATTACGGTTGATGAAGTACAGGTAAACCAAAAATTGGTTTTTTATAACATTGAATCTTCATTACAAGATGAGATACTCCAGGAAGTACAGGAGGCTCCGATTGAAGTAGATGTAGAGAAGTATGATTGGCTTGGAATTTTCAAAAAGCTGAAAAGTTTCTACGTAACTGATTTGGCAGTTTACCGTATGTCAAAAATCACCGCTAACCAAAACTCTTTTTTGAAGTGGATTTCAGGAGAAACAGAAAAACTACCGCTCAAAAAGAAAGATTTTGGGCCAGTATTGCAGCTGGCACGTGAGAAAGGAATTATTGATGAAGACATCGACGACAGCAAGGTGACTTCTGGTGAAACCATCGCGGTTGACCTTCATACCGAGCTAAATATGTTGGAGTTGACACGTAAGAAAGGGGCTATTTGCTCTACCATTAGCACCAATTTATTCAAGAAAATCAAAGAGCAACGTTCTTCCAAAGTAGTTGCTTCTATCGAACCTTTATCATAATTATCATAAGCTAAAAAAGACCAATAATGAGCCCTTCATTATTGGTCTTTTTTTATTTTGATACCTGAACTCAAAATGTCCAATCTCGCGCTGGATTTTTTATTGTCCCCCGAAGTAAGGCAATTCATTGCTGAAAACCTTTATGAGTCACCTGCCAAACTGATGTTGTCTTCTTCGCCCTTCTCAAAGGCACAAATGACATTGATCGTGGGACAGATTCAAGCCCGTCGCAAAGCGCAGTCAAAGTTACCCGAGTGGCTCACCCATCCTCAGATTATCTTGCCTGCCACCTTATCAATTGAGCAATCATCTTCAGAATTAACTGCGCAATACAAAGCAAATTACATTGCCCAACAGGCTCCCCAAAAACAGACATTGGTTGATTTAACCGGAGGTTTTGGGGTGGATACTTATTATTTCGCGAAAAAATTTGCCGAGGTAGCTTACGTAGAGCAAAACCAAGATTTGGTGCAGCAGGTAAAACATAACTTTGGTGAGTTTGGGGTAAAGAATGTGACTTTTTACCACCAAATGGCAGCCCATTTTTTGCAGCAGCAGATCGCAAAACAAGATGTCATTTACCTTGACCCGGCAAGAAGAGACGAGCAAAAAAATAAAATTTTTCGCCTGGAGGATTGTACGCCCAATGTACTGACTTTATTACCCACGCTTTGGACCAAAACCAGGCAGGTGTTTCTAAAACTGGCTCCTATGCTGGACATAGACTTAGCCGTTCGGCAACTGGGCCTGGTAAAGGAAGTATTGGTGGTAGCAGTCAATAATGAGTGCAAAGAATTATTGTTTTTATTGGATGAAAACCCGGTGACTTCCACCAAAATCAAAACAATAAACTTATCGTCAGGTAAACCCACCCAGGAGTTTGAATTTAGCCGAGAGGAGGAGGCCCAGGCGCAAGTACATTTTTCGGAGCCACAAGGGTACCTGTACGAGCCGAATGTGGCCTTGTTGAAGGCCGGAGCGTTTAAAACGGTTGGTCAAAGGTTTGGGGTGGCCAAGTTGCACCAACATAGTCACTTATACACTTCTGACACCTTCCACGCCCATTTCCCTGGACGTATATTCAAGGTCAAATCAGTTTGTAAATACGCAAAAAAGGAAATCCGTAAGGTGATTTCAGAACCCAAGGCAAACATCACCGCTCGAAACTTCCCCGATTCGGTAGCTACCATTCGTAAGAAGTTAGGAATCAAAGAAGGAGGTACACAATATTTGTTTTTTACCCAAACTTTGGCCCACAAGGCGCTGGCAATCATTACCGAGAAAGCTTAAAGATTTTTGGTTCAAACCAATGATGGTATTTACGCACTTGAATGAAAAAGGTGTAAGGTAGATATTTTTAATTGGTGCTTTAACCAAATCTCCTGATTTACGCGTATACAAAAACAATCAACAATTTTGAGAAACAAACTTTAATAATTTAGCGAAAAAATGGCGAACGTTTTAAGAACTGTACACAACCATGATATTATTGACCTTTTGGAAATTTACCATATTTTTGTGGATGAAGTAGAAGAGTCGGGAAAATTTGATATTAAATTTGATAAAATAGATAATATTGATTCTCAAAACATTGCCAATTTTGTAAAGGAAACCGACTTGTTTGTGCCCAAAGACGTGTGGACCTTTTGGGAAGAAGGGTTGATGTCTATATCGTTTACTGATGAAAAGAACCGATTTGCTGCGGGAACCGATTTTTTGCCATTTAAATATGTGAAGAGAGACGCTGACATGCTACGCGAAATGGCAGAAAACTATGATGATGAAGAAGATAAAGAAGAGATGGAGTTAAGGCGACTGCATTTATTTGGCATTCCACTTACTTTTGAAGAGCCTTGCTTGATATTAGATGCCCAACCCGAACGTTCCGAAAATGGGGTTTACCGCATTTTATACGATGGATCATCATTAAAAGAGGCCATCGCGCCTGATTTTACGACCTTTTGGGAACATTGGTTGGCGGCAGGTTGTTTTATAAAAGGAAACTTTGAAGCTTATTGGGAAGTTGTAAGCGAATTTGTCACGTTGCAAATTCCTCATAAGGACAATCTGTGGTTGCGATATTGGGACAAACAGTATCGTACTCAATATGCTCATTGATGTACAGCAAAAGCATCGACAAGTATCCAACATTTATTTTGGTCAAACAAAACCTTTCTAATTGATATGAATAAGCGCTTCCAAATTTCGTTGCTCGCCTTGAGCCTGGTCTTTTTTTCGTTGTCTCATACTTGGGCCAAGCACAAGCATCCTCGGCCACTACCTCAAGATACTACGAAAAATAAAATAAAGGTCAACGCCGGTTTTATGGACAATAAACTCCTGGATAAAATTCTACGCAAAGAAGCCAAAGAGGTCAAAGGACGGCTTGGCCAGTGGGAGTTGAATTACCATGGTGCGTTGGTGCTCGTCCTGACCGACGAAAAGAACAATCGAATGCGGATCATCTCGCCTATTATGAAAGAAGAAAAGCTTACTGCGGTCCACTATTCCAATATGCTCAAAGCGCAGTTTCATAAGGTATTGGATGTAAAATACGCCATTTTCAATCAGTTTTTGTGGTCTATGTTTGCCCATCCGCTCAAGGAGCTGACTCCAGCCCAAGTGAAATATGCCCTCAAACAAGTATTTTTTGCCAACCAAACTTTTGGTACCTCTTACCAAAGTACAGAATTGGTATTTGGGAGCGGAGACAATTGATTTTTAGTTTTATTTAGTCCACAGTCGCTGGTCCAATGCTGTTTCCTTAAGGGCACGAGTGGATAGCGATTATTTACGCATATAATCTGCTTCTATTTTATTCAAAGCTACTTCCCTTAGCGGTGGCATTTTCATTCGATACCTGCCCTGTCCTTCCGAATTTATATGAGGATGAAGTAGGTATCAACGAAATTTCGTGCATTCCAACTTCATCCTCA
>CALDJV010000946.1 GCA_937899305.1 uncultured Cytophagaceae bacterium | reverse complement strand
GAGCTTCCCAATGTGTTGGGGTAAATTCGTCAACTCAGGGTTATTTTCTAAAGTAAGATAAATGAGTCTTTGCAATGAGACGACGCTTTCGGGCAAAGAGGCGAGCTTGGTACCTATGACCTTCATCTTTACCAATTTGGGCCATTGGATGGTTTCAGGTAGTGCTACCAATTGTGGGCAATCCTGAATATTGAACCTGACAAGGCGAGGTAGCAATCCCAAACCTGGAGGTAGCGAAGCAATGGGGCATTCTGATATGGCGAATACCTTCAAACTGGTTAATCCTTCTAAGTGAGGAGGCAAGTGGTCTAACTGTGGGTTGTTGGAGAGGTACAAGTGAGTCAATCCTCGAAGCAAATACAAATGAATGGGCAAAGCTGTGATTCCACATCTCGATAAATGAAGTTCTTTGAGATGGCTAAGCTTCCGCATACTTTCGGGCAAGGTTTCCAAAGCCGGGTGTTGATCAATGCTAAACTCTTGTAGACTCCACAAGTCGCCTGTACTTTCGGGCAAATGGGTTAGACCATTTTCTTCCAGACTCAATTTCTCTAGATTGGTAAGCCAACCCAGCGTTTCAGGAAGCGCGGTGAGTTTAGGATGTTTGACAATATGAAGTATTTTCAGGCGAGATAATAATCCCAGACTGTCGGGTAAATGAGTAATTCCGTTATCCCTTAAAAATATATCCTGCAAGTTTTCCAATCCTTCCAAGTGTGGTGGCAAGGTTTGTAACCTATGATTGTGCTGAAGGCTAAGTCTTTCTAGTTTTGCCAAATTCCCTAAACTATTGGGCAAATGAGTGAGGGGTGTTTGTTCAATGTATAATTCTTTCAGGTTGGTGAGTGCTCCCAAGCTTTCGGGTAGGGTAGTCAGTGATGGACAATCTTGCAAGGTCAAATGAGTCAATTGATCCAGCGTTCCCGAGCTTTTAGGTAATTTCTCTAGTTTTGGATTGTTAGTCAAAGATAATTCACGTAGTTGAGCAAGCTGCCCAAAACTTTCGGGTAAATGAGTGAGCCCCGTTTGATGAATGTCCAAAGTTTCTAAATGAACCCACTGGCCAATACCATCCGGCAAACTGGTAAGTTGTGGATTATGATTGATCTTGACTTGGGTCAATTGAGTCAAGTTCCCAATGGTTTCAGGAAGTTGTTGAAGTTGGTGAACCTCCTGCAAATACAATTCTTGTAGCATCGGGTGGTTACCCAAAGGTAAGTTGGTGATGCCTGAATAGCACAAGTCCAGATGCTTTAGGTTTTTGAGCCGAGCCAACGAATCAGGGAGCAGTTTTAGCTGTGGGCAGTACGACAAGTTCAAGCTTTCTAGTTGGGTCAGTTGCCCTATTGCTTCGGGCAAAGTATGTAGTTCTTTATTGCCTTGGAGCGACAATTTTTTTAAATTTTTGAGTTGCCCAATATGATTTGGCAAAGTTTCGAGTTGGTTATGACCCAAGTGCAATTCCTCTAGTTGAGTCAGTGCTCCAATTTCCGGAGGAACCTGTGTTAACTGATTGTAATCTAATTGTAATGTTTTTAGTTGAGTAAAGTCTTTGATATCAGGAGGCAAAATTTGGATGGCATTGGTATTGAGTTCTAGTTGCTCGAGCTGATCACAATGGAGTAGTGAGAGGGGAAACTCCTCAATGGAATTAAAATTAAAAGAACAATTTTTTAAATGCTTGAGTTGAGCAAATGTAGCGGGAAGGGCTTTGAGCTCATTGTTAAAAATGCTGTTCACCTCAGTGACCTGAGTAAACTTACCAATTTCTTCTGGAAATTGGCCAAGTTCTTCGTTGAGAGATAGTTGGTTAATTTGGCTGGTCCATTGGATGTCTTCCAAGGGTACCTCAAATCTTTTGGATAGTTTAATCAATGATTCGGGAGATCGGAAGTACTCACAAAACTGGACGATGGCATTGATCAAATGGGTGGTGGTTACGATGGGTAGGGCAGCTACGTCTTGTAAAATATACATCAAGTGCCCCTTATCACTACTGCGCAAGCCCAGAAATTCATCTTCAAAAAATGGCCAGTTGTCCATGTACAAGCGATAGATTTCGTCGGGGGCGTGGGCGTTCATAATATCGATAATTTGTCGACGGATTTTTTCCTGATTGGTAAAAAGATAGAGTGCAATTAAATGACTGAGCAAACGATTTGAATAGGCCCAACTCTGGACCATTTCCAGGCCCATGTAAATATTCGTTTCATCCTCGTGTTCCAGTAATTGTAAGATTTTTTCTTCCATATTGATCAGTGTTTGAGAAGTACGCAAAAACTTTTTTAGGTTATTGAGCATCCCATAAAAACAACACCAAGGCAAATAAAAAGAAGATATAATGACAAAATTTACATTTTAAACAGATTTTATTGAACTAAAATATGTCAATGTGGCCGGATTTATTTGCCTTTGTAAGTATTTTGCAGAAGAATTGACATATGAGCAAAAGAAAAATTTGTATATTTACCATCATCTGTTTTCATCATAATTCCTCTACTTACCCAAAAAACGGAAGTATATTATTATATGAAATCAATTACCATATAACTCATATCCCATGGATTCAGAAAAAAAACAACAAATCATTCAAACCAGTGAAATAGCCAAAACCTATCATATGGGAAGCGAAGTAGTGCGGGCCCTTAAATCCATTTCCATTGACATTCATCGAGGAGAATACGTCGCGTTTATGGGGCCTTCTGGTTCGGGCAAATCTACTTTGATGAATATCATTGGTTGTTTAGATACGCCCAGCAGTGGAAGCTATATTTTGAACAACAACGATGTGAGCGATTTGACCGAAAATGAATTGGCCGAAATTCGCAATAAAGAAATTGGCTTTGTGTTCCACACATTTAACCTGTTGCCACGAAGTACGGCACTGGAAAACGTAGCCTTGCCCTTGATTTATGCTGGATATCGCAAATACGATCGGGAAGAAAAAGCCCTGGAAGCTCTTACTAGTGTGGGTTTGGGCGATCGGTATCGACATAAACCTAATGAAATGTCTGGAGGACAGCGCCAAAGAGTGGCCATTGCAAGGGCCTTGGTAAACGATCCCAGTATTATATTGGCCGATGAGCCTACCGGAAACCTGGACTCCAAAACCTCTTATGAGATTATGGATTTGTTTGATGAATTGCATCAAAAGGGCAATACCATTATTATGGTAACGCACGAAGACGACATTGCGCATTATGCCCACCGAATCGTGCGGCTGAGAGATGGCCTGGTAGAAACCGACATTATCAATGAAAATGTAACCCGGCCCGAAAAACCACAATCGATAGAGGAATAGTATGCTTGAGCCGCCTTCAGAATAAGTGATCAGCTAATTGGATTGAATAGCAAAAATGATTTTGAGTCAGGTGATCTGGCTTAGTAAAATGGAAGAAATAAAGTAATCCAAATGGATTAGGTTATTGATGTAGTTTTACTTATCTATAATTATAAATTGATCATTGAATGACACCATTAGTTGAAGAGGCATTAGAGGAAAAAATGCTCGAAAACTTTGTATTGCAACAGGCCAACCACCTGGAGCAAATCCATCAATACCTCAATCGATTCAATGTATTTGAGGTACTAGGAATTGAACACCAAACGAGTCAACACACTCATTTTTTAGCTTGGCTGGTCAATCCAAAAGCGTCGCATGGAGCCGGAGAACACTTTTTGAAGTTATTGATTCAACAACTGCATTTTCTAGATGTTTCTACCAAAATCAAATACCAACTAGCCGATCTTGGCCAAACTCAGGTACAATTAGATCAGTCAGGAGTAGACGTACTTTTGGTAAACGACGATGTGAAACTAGTGATTTGCATCAAAAACTTTGGCGAAACTACTGCTCCTTATTTAGATACCCTCAAAGAGAATCATCGCTTTATTGAAAATAAATGGAGTAGTGGGGTATATGATAAATACTATTTTTATCTGACCACTCAACGTTCCTGGGGTACCATCGCGGATGACCTCACATTTCAGCATCTTGGTTATCCTCAGTTCAAAACAATGCTCCAGCAATTGTTAAGCGAACAAGCCCTGGAAACCCAAGTAATATTTTTTATTCAATCGTACATAGATAGCATGGAAAAAAACATCAATCAGGAAGACAAGTTCATCCGATTGGCTCAACAGATATACCAAAAGCATCAATCAGCGATCGACTTCATCGTGCAGCATAAGCCCAATTATGCACAAATATTTGCGGAGGCAAAACAATACCTGAATCAAGAAAAAAGCCCTGAATATAAATTACTGACTCCCCAAAACGACCAAGTCATTCGCTTTTTGCCTCAAGATGTGTACCCCATCTTTGTACGCGAGCAATTTGCTTCTTGGGAAGGCACCGATGCAATGTTTGCCATTGAAGTTTTCTTTGAGGCCGATCATATTTGGGTACAGTTTTGTTTTGGAGGAATCTGGGGATTTCGGGATCAGCCTGAAGAAAAAGCCCGTTTGCAGCAAATCAAGACCCGTTATTTTGATCGAATGAAAAGTTTTGCCTCGTTGCAAAGCGGCTTGGTACGACAATCCAAAGCTACTTCCAGTTATCCTTCGGTGGCCAAATTTACGCTTTTAAAAACTGTGAAAGACACCCCAACCAAAGAAGAGTTATTCGAGTTGTTTCTAGAGCGATTCAAACGATTTGAACAAGAAGTCATTCACCATTGGAAACATGAAGTACTGATGAATTTACCATAAAGAAGTTTTTAACAACAAAATTTTCTATTTGCTTCATATCCTGACTGTTGCAAAGATTTTGTACTTCACAACAAATTAGAATTTATATTCTTGGAATTACAGATTAAGCAAGGCAATGTTGGGGGAGGTGCTCTAAGAGAATTGATATTTTAGGTAGATATAGTTATATTTGTAATGCAATTTAATAGGCTAAATGAAGATATATACTAAAACCGGAGACAAAGGAAAGACATCACTAATTGGAGGAACGAGAGTTCCTAAATCACATCTGAGAATCGAAGCCTATGGAACCATCGATGAACTCAATTCATACATTGGATTATTGAGTGATCAGCCCGTAAACACTGCTCGCCATTCTACACTGAGGGAAATTCAAGATCGCTTATTCACCATTGGATCATCTTTGGCGTCGGATCCTGACAAATCTAAAATGAAAATTCCCGATTTACTCGAAGCGGATGTCAAACTTTTGGAAGGAGAAATTGACAAAATGAACGAGGTGTTACCTGCATTACGTTCGTTTGTATTACCAGGAGGACACCAGTCTATCTCATTTGGGCATTTGGCGCGAACTGTTTGCCGCCGAGCCGAAAGAACCGTAATCGCTTTGCAAGAGATAGATTTTGTGGTCGACTTGGTGGTTCAATACCTCAATCGTCTTTCTGATTACTTGTTTACTTTGTGCCGAATGATGCATCAGGAATTGGAGGTGGAAGAAACCCCCTGGGCACCTCGGATGACCAAGTAATACACTAGCATAAAACCAGGCTTTTGGTGTTCCCGGAGTGAAGTAAGTTCTACATTAATTTGATGTTCCTTGAAGAACAAAATAAGTAGAATGAGTTTAACTTCTAGGGTATTCACCTTGTTAGATCAACCGAAGTAAGCGTGGCGCCTCTCCAGGAGGAACAACCTTCGCATACTTTTACATAAACGTAAGTACTCATCCAAGCACTGGATGAAGTATAATGTTCTCACGCAAAAAAAACTACATGATGACAGAAGTTATAGAAGAAAAATTGACCATTCACACGCAAAAAGTTGAAAAATCACGTTTACCAGAGGTAGATTTCGAAAACCTGCCCTTTGGCCGTGTCTTTTCTGATCACATGTTTATTGCTGACTACAAAGATAAGAAGTGGAATGACTTGAGGATTGTTCCTTACAACAATATCTCATTTAGCCCGGCAATGTCTACGCTACACTACGCTCAATCTATTTTTGAGGGCCTCAAAGCCTATAAACGCAACGATGGTAGCGTGTGGCTATTTCGCCCAGAAGATAACTTTGAGCGAATGAATATTTCGGCGGAGCGTATGTGCATGCCTGCCGTTCCCCGCGAAGCTTTCATGGATGGCTTGCTAGAACTCATTCGTCTGGATCAAGGTTGGGTGCCTGGTCAAGAGGGCAGTACCTTGTACGTACGTCCATTTATGTTTGCGGCTGATGATTTTATAGGAGTACGTCCATCAGATACCTACAAGTTTATGATTTTTACCTGCCCGGTGGCCAGTTATTACTCAGAGCCAGTACGCGTACGGATTGAAACCGATTATACCCGAGCAGCGCGAGGGGGAGTAGGGTACGCCAAGACCGCTGGAAACTATGCAGCTTCGTTGTATGCGGCACGCAAAGCCCAACAAGAGGGTTACCATCAAGTGATTTGGACTGATGGGGCTGAACACAAATACATTGAAGAATCGGGTACGATGAATTTGTTTTTCAAGATCGATGGAAAACTCATTACGGCTTCTTTGGGAGATAGTGTGCTTAATGGAATTACTCGTAAGAGCATTATTCAATTGGCGCAAGATTTTGGCCAACCAGTAGAAGAGCGTCGGATTAGCGTAGCTGAAATTGCTCAGGCTCTAAAAGAAGGAAGAGTAGAAGAAGCCTTTGGAGCAGGAACTGCCGCAGTAGTATCCTCAGTAAAAACCATCGGCCACGAAGGGGTGGATTATGACTTACCCCCAATGGTGGAGGGAACCTTTGCTTACCAGGCCAAAGAAACATTGTACAAAATTCGTTTGGGAGAAGCGCCTGATACGCACAATTGGATGGTAAGAGTTAACTAAGAAACATCAATTCATATGATCCATCAGTTATAAATAGGCAGGGCCTGTACATAAGTTAACAATATTTTCTTGGGGTACCAATGCTCTAGGATCTAGTACCTAAAGCATGAATGAGGCATTGCCTCACCTACCAAAATATAAAAACCAAAAACAAAACCGCAAATACCAAATTTGCGGTTTTTCTATTTTAATGGTCCAAAGCTGGAGGTAAAAAAAACTTCTGGGATATTGTTTTACGATCAGACTTTTATAAATTGTAATCGGCATATGTACGCCAGACAAATACTAACGTAACCAACCGAATCTCTAAAAATCAAGGAAGTTGAGTTTGTCTCACAATCTCTAAATCACCGCTTTATGGTAGAAATTATCAGTTTAGAAGGAACCGAAGATACTCCTAAAATTTTATTAGATGCCAAGCGAGGAGTCTTCGAAATCAGTGGCAGATCATTGCCCGAAGATGCTATGGACTTTTATGAGCCAGTAGTAGAATGGTTTGAATCTCATCGTGGATCCCTCAAAGATATTAAAGTACATTTTAAATTAGAGTATATCAATTCAGCTTCTACCAAAGCTTGCGTAGATGTATTGAAAACCCTGGAAAGTATTCCTCAGGCACAAGTAATATGGGTCATTAGTGAGCGGTACATTATTTGTCAAGTCTTC
>CALDJV010000945.1 GCA_937899305.1 uncultured Cytophagaceae bacterium | reverse complement strand
TCCCCTTTTTTTTACCAATAATAATTCACAGTATTTGGCGAACATGTTAATATTAGTAAACTACTTTATTTGATAAATACTTCATGGTTCATAGTCAATTTCAAGCGCTGGAAGCTCGACTGAAGAACAGATACAACATTGGTTTATAAGTTTCTTATTCAACAAAACGACCATTCTACAAGCACTTCACTATGCACTATACCACTAATCTTTCGGTTTTTTCTGAGGTGGCACCTTGATTTTATCCGTCTTTTTCAGCCCTTTGACAACTTCTATATTGATACCATCCGAGATGCCTGTTTTAATGTCTACTCTTTTGAATTTTTGCTTACCAGTTTCTATTTCTACGTACGGCTTCTCTTTACCATTTTTGGTTTTGGCTTTTTCAAATTGTAACAACTTTTCTTTGATGGCCAGTACCTTTACCCGCTTGGCCAGTACAATATCAGCATTGGCACTGTAGCCTGCTCTTAGTTTGTCTTCGTTGTTCAAAATAAGCTTGGCCCGAATGTCAAACTTAATGGCCCCTTCCTCAGTTTTTCCTTTTGGAGAAATATACTCTAGTTTTGCTTGAAACACTTTGTCCTCGATGGCTCCAATGGTGAGGTTCAAATCCATTCCTTCTTTGATCTTACCTACTTCCGATTCGTCAATTTTCCCCTCAAAAACCAGGTTATTCATATCGGCCACTGTCGCAATCGTGGTCCCTTCGTTGAAGTTGTTACGTTCAATCACCGAGCTCCCTACCCTTACCGGTACATCCAGTAAAATACCATCTACCGTAGAGAAAATGTCGTTGGCTACATTACCCGCTCTTTGCAATGCCCCTTGCTGGGTAAGCTTCAGATTGTCTTTAGCCGCATCCAAAGCTTGTTGACGCACTTGTAAATCCAGCTTAAACCGATTGAACTCTTGCTGAGAAATTACTTTTTGATCAAATAATTTTTTGTTGCGATCATATTCTATTTTGGCGTTGTTGTAGTTGATTTGGGTATTTTGCAAGTTGCTCTGCGCGGTATTAATTCCGATCATGTCTCGGTTTCTACCATCCAGGTTTTGAACTACCCGTACCCGCGCCATAATTTGTCCTTTTTTTACTTTTTGCCCTGCTTCCACGTACAGTTCTTCGATGATTCCTGATACCTGAGGTTTTACTTGTACTTCTCTGCGAGGCACAATAGAACCAGTTGCCACTGATTTTTTGATGATGTCTTTGACAAATGGCTTCTCGGTTTTATAAATAATCGGGTCTTTCTTCGATTTTTTATAGAAATAATTACCCAACCAGGCAGAAAGTACTATAAAAATCGCTCCGGTGATTCCAAAAAATACTTTTTTCATGGTGATGTTTGGTTTTGGCCTTCAAGAGGCTTTCGTAGTTTATAATATTTTTATTCGTATTTACTTATTTCAATGGTCTTACGCTTTGAATTACTCATCGCTTAAAGCTTCTACCGGGTTTACCCTGGCTGCCTTTCGGGCAGGAATAAAACCCGCAAATGTTCCGGTAACCACCAGCGTGACTAATGCACTGACCGCGATGGTCATATCCACTTCGGGGTTGGCAAAGAAATTTCCTTTCACCCCCATTGAGTTGATGAATTCCATGAGGGCAGTTCCGGCAAGTAAGCCAAAGTAGCCCGAAACAGCGGTAATCACGATGGATTCTTGCAAAATCAAACTGATGATAGACCAAGGGGTGGCGCCCAGCGCTTTTCGAATCCCAATCTCTTTGGTGCGTTCCCGCACAATCACCAGCATAATATTGCTTACCCCTACTGCTCCAGCGATGATGGTTCCAATGCTTACAAACCAGCTAAAGGCTCCAATAATGAAGAACAAACCTTGCACCCGGCCATATTCTTTTTCTACATTGGCCGACCCCAGGGCTTTTTTATCAGTGGGCGCTATAGAATGTCGCTTGGCCAACAACGCTTTGATTTTATCTTCAATGACCACTGCCGGAACCCCCTCCTTGGGCGTAAAGGCAAAGAAACCTACTCGGTTCACTTGATTAAAAGCTTGTTGTAAAGCCGTATTACAAATAATGATGGTTTCAGCGGCTTCTTTGATGTCTTCACTGTCTCCTTTTCCTTTGTAGACGCCCACTACTTTGAAAGAAATTCCTTTGATGCGAATGTATTTGCCAATCGGTTCCTCTTCTTTTTCAAAAAGTATTTCTTGTACCCTTTTTCCAATCACTGCCACTTTTCGCTTTTGTTCAATATCGAGGGCGTTGATAAATCTCCCCGAAATGACTTCACCAGGCCTTACCTTCAAGAAATCGGGATACTCTCCATCCACTTCAAAAGAAGAACTTTTTGTTTTATAATTTACCGTAAAATCTCCCCCTAAACCATTGCGAGGTGCAATCACGTCTACCTCAGGAATTTGACTACGAATGGCTTTGACATCATCGTTGGTAAATTGTACCCTTCGTCCTACCTTCAGGCCTTTGTAAGGCTCACTGGTACGTCGAGACCATACAAATACTGCATTTTTGGCTACATCAAAGCTTTGTTCTACTCCATTTTGAAATCCACGGCCTGCCCCCAACAGCACAATCAGCATAAAAATCCCCCAAAACACCCCAAAGGCAGTCAGAGCAGTACGCAACTTATGCTTTTTGATCGTTGCGTATATTTCATTCCATTTATCTAAATCAAACATGGTTATATTTTTTTAGGCTTTTTTTTAGTTAGTAGTTCGGAGTCAGTAGTTTTATTTGGTCGATAGTCAATGGTCCATAGTCCACAGTTTTTTTAGTTAGTAGTTCGGAGTTAGTAGTTGGTAGCTTTTGCTTTCAAGTCCATAGTCGATGGTCCATAGTCCATAGTCCATAGTTTTATATCGCTTTGCGCAACCATTTAGCCATTTAACAATCAGCCGAAGGCGGAACAATTTAACAATGTAACAATGAGCCGAAGGCGGAGCAATAAAAAGTAATAAGCCGAAGGCGGAACAATAGAACAATGCGCGAAGCGGAGCAATTAAAACTATCACATTTGCAAAAATAGAGCACGCCACCTTTTTATTCTGCTCGCAACGCTTCAATTGGCTTTACTCGAGCGGCTTTCAAGGCAGGCACCAAACCCGCACAAGCACCCGAAATAACTAAAATAACTGTTGCAGCCAATGCTACCCGCAAGTCTACTTCCGGATGAGTGAAGTAAGGGGCTTGTCCTCCAGACTTTTCTATTTGACGAATGCCAATACTCATCAATTCTAGCAGCCCCGCACCCAACAATAACCCCAAATACCCCGATAAAGCGGTAATGAATACCGACTCTTGTAAAATAAGACTGATAATAGACCAAGGGGTGGCTCCCAATGCCTTGCGCACTCCAATTTCTTTGGTACGCTCTTTTACAATAATGAGCATAATGTTACTCACTCCTACAATACCTGCAATCAGGGTTCCGATTCCCACAAACCATATGAAGGCTTCGATGCCCATAAATAATCCAGTAAAACGCTGAAAGTTTTCTTCATTATTATCAATGCCAATGGCTTGTTTGTCTTCTACCGAAAACTTATGACGGGCCGCCAATACTTTTCGAACATGTTCTTCTATTTGGGTTGCACTTACTCCCTCTTTGGCCAAGGCACCCATTAAACTTATCCGTCGTTTGGTGTCAAAAATACTCTGGTAGGTAGAAAATGGAATGTAAGAACGTTCCTCTCTCCTCCCGTTGCCGCCGTCGAGTTCGTAGGTGCCTATTACTTTAAAATACACTCCTTTTACATTTACATACTTGCCAATGGGGGGAATGGAATCACCAAACAGCACCTCTCGGGCCCGACGCCCCAAAATCATCACTTTGCGTTTCTCGGTTAAATCATTGTAGTTAAAAAAGCGCCCCTTCAGTAGTTTTTCTCCATTGATTTCAAAAAAGGTATTATTGGCGCCGTACAAAGGAAATGATCCATTTTTGTTTTTATAATTGAGGGTATATACACCACCAAGGCGTTTTCTTCTGGCCAAGCTGGCCAACCCTGGCACCTCTCGGATCAGTGCCTCATAATCTTCGTTGGTAAACCTTATTTGACGGCCTGGCTTCATTCCTTGATAGGGTACAGTAGTTTTACCTTGCCAGATCCATAAACTATTTTTGGCTTCTTGCCCAAACTCCCGCTGTACACCGTTTTGCATGCCACGCCCAGCGCCCAATAGCAAAACCAGCATAAATATCCCCCAAAACACCCCAAAGGCAGTCAGGAAGGTGCGCAATTTGTTTTTGCGCATGGTTCCAAGAATCTCTTGCCATTTATCTAAATCAAACATGATGTATTGGTTATATGGTAAGATCCCTACGCTCGCAAGGGATCATTTTTCTTAAAAATCAATCAATTATTTCGGGTTCCCCTTTTGGGTGAGGAGTTTCATTTCCTTGGCTTTCCCCTCGGCTTTCGATCATGCCATCACGCAGGCGAATCACTCGATCGGTTTGCTCAGAAATTTCGTTTTCGTGGGTCACAATTACTACCGTAATTCCCTGACGATGGACATCTTTAAAAATATCCATGACTTCTTGAGTAGTTTGGGTATCTAATGCTCCGGTAGGTTCATCGGCCAAAATCACTTTGGGTTGAGAAATCAAGGCCCGGGCGAGTGCCACCCGTTGTTTTTGCCCTCCTGAAAGTTCGCTCGGAGTATGGTCGGCACGATCGGCCAAGCCTACCATATCTAAGTATTCCATCGCTAGTTTATTACGCTTGCGACGACTCACTTTTTGATAATATAGGGGTAAGGCCACGTTTTCCTGGGCGTTTTTGAAAGAAAGTAAATTGAATGACTGAAAAACAAATCCCAGAAATTTGTTACGATAGTGGGCTGCCTTTTTGGCCGATAGGTTTTGAATCAAGGTATCATTCAAGTAATACTCTCCTTGGTCGTAATCATCGAGAATACCCAAAATATTGAGCATGGTAGATTTCCCCGAACCAGAAGAACCCATGATGGACACCAATTCTCCTTCTCGAATGTTTACGTCCAGGCCCTTCAATACGTGAAGTTGGTTTTTACCCACCGAGTAATATTTGTGGATTTGCTTTAACGTAATCATAAATAAATATGGTTATATATGGTAAGCAATTGTCAATAATCAAACAACAATCACTTGATTTTCAATAATTTGACTTTTTCAAGGCAATATTTTAACAGTGATCACATAGTAATTTGTATTGCAAGGTAGCTTTTTTTATATGAAATGCAAATTTTTTCCAAAGAATCCACCTTTTCACTCATTTTTTGAAGGTAAGACACCTCACCGAAAGCATTGGTTGCACTCACTGTATATTTTTCTTAAAAAATGTATCCTCCCTTTCAAGAAATTGTTTTTCTCCACTCATCTACTAGCTACCGGCCACTGATTGCTGATCTCACTTTGCCTTTATTTTCTTCGTCTACGCTTCATCTATCTACGCTACGGTTCATCCAGTTAAACTTTCGGTTCACCCACCTTTTTAGTCGCTTCTTCGCTACTCCTTATTATAAAGACTTTGTTCTCCGTAAATTTGAATATCAATAATCAATCAACAACAATTCAGATGTTGGATAGTTAGAATACACATATAACTCTAAACAAAAAAAAGATGATACACTACTTGTTTGCATTGATGGTCAATTGGGGGATGATGGGCTGGAACACCACCACTACTACCCCACCAGTGGCTGGAGAGCTCATTGTGACAATTCAAAACATCAAATACAATCGAGGTAAAATTTATTTGGCAGTTTACAACCGTAAAGAGGGGTTTCTGAAAGTTAACAATGCTGTAGCCACCAAAATAACCAAGGTCAATGGCAGCAAGGCAGTGGTACGCTTCAAAAACCTGAAACCGGGCTATTACGCCATTGCTACTTATCACGATAAGAACGATGATGGCAAGATGAACACCAATATGTTTGGTGTGCCTACCGAATATTATGGTTTTTCGCGTGATGCTCGAGCCCGTTTCAGTGCGCCCTCTTTTGAAGATGCCCGCATTTACTTCAAGGGAGGTAGAATGAATACCGTCATCAACTTGAAATAAGTAATTCGTAAAAAATAAAGTTTCGTTTTACCTTCAAGTTCAGGATTCGTTTTTGTCCATAGTCGTCAGTCCATAGTCCGCAGCCGACGATTTTGAGCAACTCGGTAATTTTTTCTAACCTAAGAAATCGAAAAGTTATTTTTTTTAAATTTATTCACCAGATCAAATACAGAAAGCATGGCTTTATCAAAATCAAGTAAGTTACGACTCAAAACAAAGTATGGAGAGTGGGCTTTGGTAACTGGAGCCTCCTCGGGCATTGGCAAAGCGTTGGCCGAAAATCTCGCCGATGCGGGCTTCAACCTCATTCTAACCGCCCGTCGCCGACAGGTGTTAGAAGAAATTGCGGCCAATTTACAGGCCAAGTATGCCGTCAATGTGCAGGTAATCATAGCCGACATTGCCACCAATGAAGGGATTGATCATTTACTCAAATCTACCCAAGGCCTCAATGTCGGTTTGCTCATCAACAATGCGGGGTTTGGTACTTCAGGTTGTTTTCACCAGGCCAATTTAGATTCAGAAGTCAACATGTTGCAGGTGAATTGCACGGCCTTGATGAAACTCACCCATCACTTTAGTCAAACATTCATTACCCGCAAAAAAGGAGGCATCATTTTGATGAGTTCTATGGTGAGCTTTCAAGGGGTGCCCTATGCCGCTCACTATGCCGCCACCAAGGCCTACGTACAATCGTTTGGGGAGGCACTCGCTCATGAACTTCGCCCCTTGGGAGTAGATGTACTATCGGCTGCACCAGGCCCGGTATCCAGTGAATTTGCCCAACGGGCCAATATGCAAATGGACATGACGCTCAAACCAAGCGATATTGCAGTACCCATCCTCAAAGCACTTGGTCGTCGCTCTACTGTTTTGCCTGGTTTCCTGACCAAGTTTTTGGTAGGCTCGCTACGTACTGTGCCTCGCTGGGGCAAGGTGAGAATTATGAAAATGGTGATGGGTGGAATGACCAAGCACCAACGAGCTTGACACATCCATTCACCACTTTGTTATCCATCAAGCTCATTTCATTCCTTTTTGTTGTCGCATTTTAAAAACAAGGCTTGGCCTTGAACAGCATTACTGTGTCTTCACTTTTGTAAAATCTATGAACACTTACTTCTCATAACGAATCTCTACATTTATGAAAACGTTTCGCACGCTTAGTTTATTCATCCTCTGTTTGTTTGCTCAACACCAGCTTTGGGCCCAAACCCAAACCATTCGTGGCCGAATTTTAGACAAACAATCAAAGTTTCCTCTGATTGGAGCCAATGTGGTGGTATTGGGCATTACGCCCTTGAAAGGAGCGGCTACTGATGGCAATGGTTATTTTGTGATCACCGAAGTTCCACTTGGTCGACATCAGATTCGGGTTTCTTACTTAGGCTATCAAGAGCAAACGATTCCTAATATATT
>CALDJV010000944.1 GCA_937899305.1 uncultured Cytophagaceae bacterium | reverse complement strand
AAAGTTGGCTACGGCTGCACCACACCCTGACTAAAGAAAAATTGGAAAAAAACGGCCGCAAGGCCCAGTTGAAACTTGAGATCAAACTGGCCAAGATTGCGAGTGAATTGGAAGTATTGAAGCGGTATGTAATGATATAAGGTAAGTAGTTTATTCTAAATTCACTTATTTTAATGGCTTATTACTAAATTGAGCCTTTGGCTTAAGATTACAACCAAGCTGGTATAGATTTGCAATCTGTACCTCACTGGTAGTAAATTTGTAATTCACATGAGTAGGATTGCAAATCTGGAAAAGCAGAAAGTTTCTGCTTTTACTTTTTTCTTATGGACATTTTGTCCATAAGTATTTCCTATTTATTTACATGTATTAGAAAAGCAAAATCCTGATGAGTATCAAACAGATTTTATCCGTGGTTGTATTTTTCTTGTTTGGTGGAATGTTTTTGCCTACCCAAGCCCAAAACACCCACCCAATTACTCACCCTACCAAGACGGTGTACATTTCGGGTAGCCTGGAAAATCTCCATACCTTCCAAACCAATAATTTTATAAGCCTTGGAGTCAATGTAGATGCTTACATTGCTGATGCCATCAGTTTGAGTTGGCAGATGAGCGTAGGGATTCCACTCATTAGTCAGGACAAAAATTATGTCTATTTTAAAACTTTTCCGGGTCTTTACCTTGGCCCCTTTGTGGGTGTTAACTTTGCTTCCATAGGTGCCCTCCTTGGAACCAGTGAAGCCCTTGTCACAGGATTGATTTTGGGAACTGTAATTGGGGTTGTCATTCCCGAAAGCATCAATATTCACTTTGATCTCAATAACCATCAAAAAATGGCACTTTATGTATCTCCACTACTTTTTGAGTTTAATCGAAACTTTGGTGGAAACTACAACAACGAAGCTGGCAATTTTCTCCAGATCCCCCAAGGGAGTTACGAAGCAGGCATCAAGTTTCATTTCTTTAACCGACGAACCTCTCAACGTAATACCGCCTATATTGGCATTCGTAATTCTTACAATCTACCTACTTGGGGAATCGTAACAGGCCTTTTGTTTTCTTTTTAAAAATAGAAAGTCAACGTACCACCTTAATAGCTTACCAAATAGCCCTGTAAGGAAGTTTATGATTACCCTATAAACTTTGGGTAATATCTTCTGAAAACAATTGCTTTTTGTAATGGGCTACTTTTTTATCAAACTCCTCATCCTCCATAAAAGAATGATAAGGCCAAGCCTGCCAGCCTAGGTACGTGGCCATGTTTTTGATATACTGATGGAATGAATAAGGTGCAGGAGAAAAACCGTCAGCGTCTTCTAGCAAGAAGTACAGTTCAGAATCATAATGCTTTTCCTCTCTCAGAAACCCTACTCTGGTATAGTCATCGTTGACATCAAATTGTCGAAATACCCTCAGGTCTTGCGCTTCAAGTTCGTCAAACTGATCCTTAAAAAAATCAATCAGCTTCCAATTAGGAGCGTATAAGTCAATCAGTTTATTGATTCGAATCCGTCCTTCAATTCGGTCATCGTCTTCGGCAAATTTTTCTAAAGTAGGATGTTGATTCAAATCACAATGCCAAACAATATCACAGCCATCCATACTGGTATAAAAATTCAAGAGTTCAGCCGACAACGTAAAGTCTCGATCCTCTAAGGTGAATCTGCTTGGCTCCCCATGAAGTACTGCTTTGGTCACTTCAATGAATGGGCTACTTTTTAACTGACACAAAATAGCCTCAAAAAAAAGCTTGAAACTCATGACCCTTCGCTTTTTTCATCTTCCATAAACCAACTCGCGTATTTGGGATAAGCTGAAGCAATGCGGGTAATTTCACTGGTAAGGTCTTTAGCTTCTTTGAGCATTTTGGCTGGATTCCCGGCCCACACTGTTCCTGATTCCACGACGGTGTTTTGTAATACAATGGCACCCGCCCCAATGATAGAACCCGACTTGATGACCGCACCATCCATGACAATTGCTCCCATTCCAATCAATACATTGTCTTCGATGGTGCAGCCATGTACAATGGCATTGTGGGCAATAGATACATTGTTTCCGATAACGGTTTCACTACGTTGATAAGTGGCATGCACCACTGCCCCATCTTGTACATTTACTTGGTCTCCCATTCTAATAGCACTTACATCTCCTCGCACGACACAATTGAACCAAAAGGTACAACGATCGCCAGCTACAATGTTTCCCACGAGTGTTGCATTTTCAGCCAGGAAACAATCCTTGCCATATTGGGGAGTAAACCCTCTTACTGTCTTAATCAAAGCCATCAGTGTTTTTTGTTTGGTGAAGATTTGAGATGAGGGAAGTTAATGGATTTTGTGATTCGTAAAAAATAAAGTTTCGGTTTTATTGGTGGGGAGTTTTCTACAGTCCACGGTCCATAGTCCACAGTTTTCTTTAGTTGGTAACAATTAAGTGAAAAATGTAAAACGTAAAATGAAAAGTGATACGTCGCTTCACGCAACCCGAAGTCCTGAGCAAAGCCAAAGGAACTAACAATTAGTTATGTGACGCCTCGCGCAACAATTGAACAATGAGCGTAGCGGAGCAATTGAACAATAAAAAAATACAACAATCAGCCAAAGGCGGAACAATGGAACAATAAGTCATCGCCTCGCGCAACAATAGAACAATGCAACCATAAGCGAAGCGGAACAATGTAATTATATTAAAACAGGTGCCTCTCGAAAAAAGAAAACACCTACTGATCAATGCTGTTCAAAAGTGATTAGATGGATTTCATGTTGTGTTATAAATTTCACAAAGTTTGAATCTACACGCAAGGTTTGAAACTTGATGCTGTCGACTTGATATGACTCCAGACCTTACGCCTCTGACTTATCGGGATCCTTTTCGCTAAAGTTCTCGTCACCCCTAATTCCTCTATTCACTCTGAAAGTATGATGTTCGGTGTTTATTTTTTGCTATACCAAAAACCTAAAGGGTAATGGTATGGGTATAATTAAAAGTATCTAGTTCGTCTTGCAATTCAGTAATTTCTTGTTCGAGTTGTTCTATGATGTCATCCCTTTCCTTTTGTTTTAGTTGGGCTTCGTACTCGGCAAATACATCATTGTATCCTTGCTTCACTTTTCCTTGGTTTACCGATACTTCCCGGTAAAACGTAATCATGGATTTTAACTCTCCTATCCGATATATCTTTTCTTGCACTTCGCTATTGGCCTGAGTCAATTTGACTTTCAACGAAATCAATTCGTCGGTTTTGGTTTGTAATTGTTCCAGCAAAGTAGGGATATCGTAAGCGGGCTCGTTCCCCTTTAAAATAGAGTTGTTATGTTTTACCTTCGCTTTGATCTTATTGATATCATTGATGATTTGATTCTTTTTTTTCAGTGCTTTGGCAATGTTCATATCGATTATTGATTGGTTGTTTGTATCTCGGTAGTACACCCATAAGACGCACAACTCATTCGATAATCACCAAAGCAGTAAAAAATTTTAAACTTGTGACCTCTGGACATTTTGTCCAAAAGTAAATTCTTTCATTCAGTGGTCTTACTCCGGGAAAACCAATGAGAATGCTTTTACCTGATTTTTCTCTACCATGGATAGTCACATTTGACTTCTTGCTGACAAGGCCAAATAGAGAAGAATACATACTCCTAGCTTACCCTTTGTTACCTCTGGACATTTTGTCCAAAAGTAAAAACCTCTTCTGGTTTAGTAACACTTTCAAAATAAGTGTCGAGGTTTTAGCGAAATTACTCAAAGCTAAACAAGGCGCTTTTTGCGCTCGTAGCAGGGCTACGGGCAAAACCGATGGCTACAGCTTTGCTGTGCCGAGCTCTGCCAACGGCTAAAAAGGAACGAAGTATAGCGAAGAGGAGTAAGACTAAAACGGACAGTTATTGCGAACGCGTTACTTAGGGAGGGTGCAATAAATAGTCTCCCTATTAGAGCCAGTGGTTTTGCGGATAGAAAAGGCTACTAATTGGGTATGTTATTTTTTACATACTCCCTTATTGGTATATTAAGGAATTACTTCAAGTAACGCTTTAAACCCCTTAAATTCATGAAAGAGAAAGTATGCGTCATTACTGGTGCCAATGCAGGTATTGGTAAATCTACTACTCAAGAGATCGCTAAAACCGGAGCCACCATCGTCATGGTTTGTCGCAATCAACAAAAGGCAGAAAAAGCCCGCGAAGAAATTATTGCGCAAAGTAACAATCCCAACGTTGAGATATTTCTTTGTGACTTTGCCGAACAAGCCCAGATAAAAACAGTAGCCCAACAACTCATTCAACACTACCCTACTATAGATATTCTCATTAATAACGCGGGTTTTATCAGTGCGTCCAAAACTCGAGAAGTTACCCCAGAGGGGATAGAAAAAACTGTAGCCGTCAATCATTTGGGATACTTCATGCTTACCAATTTATTGAAGCCTTCTTTGCTCAATAGTGAGGCCGCAAGAATCGTAAATGTTTCATCAGAAGCCCATCGCTTCATCAATTTCAACCTTGATAATATCAACATCGAAAAAGGCTACACTCCCATGAATGCCTACGCTCTTTCTAAGTTGTTAAACATCCACTTTACCCTTGCCCTTGCCAAATGTTTAGAAGGAACCAATATCACAGTGAATGCGCTACATCCTGGAGTAGTACGCACCAATTTTTCTCATAACCTTTCGGGGTTTATGAACCTCGTTTTTTTAATGGCCAAACCATTTATGATCAATGCTGACTCAGGAGCAGCCACCTCCATCTACTTGGCTACCTCTCCTAAAGTAGCCAATACTACTGGGAAGTACTTTGCTAAGAAAAAACTAAAACGGCCTAATAGTGATGCCCAAAATATTGAATATGCTGAAAAGGTGTGGGAAGTAAGTACTCAATGGACTCACTTGGAGGGGCAAACTTTTTAAATACTTTTGGACAAAAAGTCCAGAAGTAAAACAAGGACAAAAGCAGTAAAAAAAGAGTTCCGGAAGTGAATATCAATACCAAAAACGCCCCCTTTATTTGAGCAAATATTTTATAAGTAGTAAATTTATGCCTAAATTATTATTCGTCATAAAAACAACAACTTAGACAAAGATTCAATGAAACCTCGAATAATTGCTGTTGTAAATCACAAAGGAGGCGTAGGAAAAACAACCACAACCCTCAACTTGGGTAAGGCACTTTCGTTACACAAAAAAAAGGTATTGATTGTAGACACTGACCCCCAAGCCAACTTATCGCAATCGGTTGGAGTAGAAGAACCTCCCAAAAATATTTACCACGCATTGGTTGAAGGAGAGAAATTACCCATTGAGCAAGTGGCCAAAGGATTGCATTTGGTACCGGCTGATTTGGATCTCTCAGGAGCAGAAGTAAAGTTGATCACCGAAGTAAATGGATATTTCAAACTGCGGAATGCTTTGAATACGGTAGCCAAAGACTATGACTACATCTTGATCGACTGCCCCCCTTCATTGGGTATCCTTACTGCCAACGCGATGATTGCGGCCAACGAAGTATTGATCGTGGTACAGTCTCAATATCTTGCGATCAAAGGATTGGATACCATCATTGAATTGATCGAGGAGTTGCGCCAAAACCTCAATCCAGCATTGGGATTAATGGGGTTGTTACTTACCCAAGTGAACCGCACGGTGGTAAGCCGAACCATTGTAGAAAAGGTACAAACCGAATATGGAGAGGCCGCCTTTCAAACAGTGATTCGTCAGAATGTAGCTATAGTAGAATCTTCTACTCACCGAATGGATATTTTTTCGTATGATAAAGAATGTGCTGCAGCACGTGATTATTTAAGTCTGGCAAAAGAAATAGTGAATGGCTAAACGAGATAAGCTGGCTTCGCTTTTGAGCGGAGCCGTCAAACAAAAAAATGAAAGTGAAACCCAAATAAAGGCTCAAATACACATTGAGCCTGAGTTTCGGGATTTGATCCCTCCTCTCAAAGAAGATGAGTTCAACCAGTTGGCTCAAAACATTGCCGATGAGGGGTGTCGTGAGCCCTTGGTAGTATGGAAAGTACCTGGTAGCTCAGACGATGAACTAGCGGGTAAATATGTGTTGATTGACGGACACAACCGTCATCGAATCTGCACTCAATACCAAGTGGATTTTAAAATTCATATGGTCCATTTTCAGACTCGGTTTGAAGCCCGAAACTGGATGATTAATAATCAGCTGGGTCGCCGAAATCTTACCAAAGAACAACAAGCTTTTTTGCGAGGAACACGTTACAATTCAGAGAAAGCCCAAGGGCAACGTACGGACTTGCAAAAGACAAGTAGTGGCAACAAGTCTAAAGAATCTACCGCCAAACGTATTGGAAAGGAATACAATGTAGATGAAAAAACAGTTCGCCGCGACGGTAAGTTTGCTGAGGGCATGGACATCATTGGCCGCTCTAATCCGGATCTTAAACAAGACATTCTGAAAGGAAAGGTCAAGGTAAATAAGAGTCATGTACAAAAGCTTGGAGAAGTAGCTAACGACTCGGATGAAATACCTATTCTGGATGTAGAAGATATCTACAAAAGAGCTACCGAAATAGAAGAAGCCAAGGGAGAACAAACCAATACCAAGCAGGCCGAAGACGAATATTCGGAAGAAAAAAATGCCGCTAAAATCGCCCACTATCACGTAAGTATCAAAAAAGCCCTTGAAATGGCCATTAGTGAACGTGATAAATATGCCTTTTCTAAATTAAAAACCGATTTGAATAATTTAGAGAAACTGTTATTCAAGAAGTAAGTGAAAGGTTTGGTAAAAAACCATTACTTTTGTAGAACCATCAAAACGCATTCAAGATTTGTATAAGTTACTTGTCCGACCCATTCTTTTCCGATTCGATGCCGAACGGGTGCATCATTCCACTTTCAAGATGATCAAGTGGGCCTTCAAAATTCCTGGAATCTCTCACTTTCTGAAGAGCCGTTATGCTTACCATGCGCCCTCTTTGGAGCGAGAGCTCTTTGGACTCACTTTCAAGAATCCGATTGGGCTAGCAGCTGGTTTCGACAAAAATGCGGTACTCATTCCAGAGATGGCAAGTTTCGGTTTTGGTTTTATCGAAATCGGAACCCTTACGCCCAAGGCCCAGGCTGGTAATCCCAAACCTCGTTTGTTTCGTCTCAAAAAAGATGAAGCCATCGTTAATCGAATGGGGTTTAATAATGAAGGGGTAACTACCGCAATTGAACACTTAAAAAAACGTCCAACTAATGTAATTGTGGGTGGCAATATTGGCAAAAATAAAGTAACACCCAACGAGGAGGCTATCAGTGATTATGAACAATGCTTTGATCAGTTATACGATTATGTAGACTATTTTGTAGTCAACGTGAGTTCTCCTAATACACCCAATTTGAGGGCACTACAAGACAAAGAACCGCTCACCAAATTGCTACGTACACTGCACGATAAAAACCAACAAAAGGCGAAACCAAAACCTATATT
>CALDJV010000943.1 GCA_937899305.1 uncultured Cytophagaceae bacterium | reverse complement strand
GTATAACAAAGAGAACCGCAGAACGAAGTTCAAGCTCTGCGCAGCTAAATAAATCTAAAGCGGGCAGTTATTGCGAACACGTTACTTAAAAACCAATCAACCCTTTTTTTACTTCTAGTTTGGTAAGTTTTCGATGCGCATTAAAGTAAAACTTAAAAAGCCATTTTGCTTTCATCATCACGTCTTCGCGCATAATAGCAGTAGCAGCCGTTTGGTAGTATCCAGCACCTTGGGGAGTAAGTACTGAAAAAGTTAACTTTTGTTTTTTTAGAAAGATTTTAACCGAATCAGCCGACATTCCCAACGAAACCCTTTCTTTGATGATTTTAGTGGCGGCAGGTTCGTCTAGCCCACGCCATTTGATTAAGTCTGGATCCTGGTAAGAAATAGGATCCAGACAACTCACTGTCATCATTCCGACGAGTAAAATACAAAGCGTTGATTTTGCCATTTTGTTAAGTATTACTTACTTCTTCAAAATCAAAGTAGTTTTGGCGTGTTCTTTAACTTTTTGGTCGCTAAACCACCAGTAAAGTTTTTTTCCACTTGCGTAAGCCGCTACTTGATCTTTGTGATGGGGGTGGAAGGTGCGAGCTGCAGTTCCTCCATTGATCACAGCCAGTACTTTTTCTTGATCGCCCATGTCAGCCACCATGCGCATACAGGCCGAAAACGAGATTTCCTGAGGTGTGTCATAGGTATACAATGAACGGTACAACGTTTCGCCCGAGCCACCCATGGGGCGCGGAGCTACTCCCAGCCATTCTTTGCCAATACCACTGCGACGAATCGGGTTGGTGTAGGCGATTTGATGGTCTTTGCCCCAGGTCCAACCTTTTAGATCTTCCCCATACTTTTGAGTGAGTTCTTTTTTGGCCTGAATCCCTGCTTGGACAATCAAATCAGTAATGTTTTCCTTTTTGTCCTTGGTTTGAACATTGTCAATCCAGCTGGCTTTGTCTTCTGCCATCATCTTTTCTACCCTTTCTTGCCAAAAATACCAACTGTCAAGCATAAACATAGCGAGTTCTTCACCCATTTCATCCTTATAGATTTTTTGAGGTAAAATGCGGTAAATGTTCTGAAAAATCGTAGCTCCTACCGACTCAATATTTTGATGAAAATCCCATTTTTCTAAGATAGCAGCCATCGCTTTGGTCTCCTGGTTGGTTTTCAAAGCTTTGACCAAGGTAGGGGTGATTTTTTCGGCCAACACATTGTAGTCGTCTCGTTGAAACTTCCAGTGATCGTCTACCGAAAACTTAGACTTGCTCTTCATCAACTGTTTCAGTCGGGCATAGCGATAATAAGGTGAATAATAATTTGAAATATAGTAGGGATAATCGGCAGGAATGGTATTATGGTTTGCGTTGCCAATCCAGCCTGTTGTTTGAGGATCTTTGTGAGGCAATGAATCAAAAGGAATGATGCCTAGCCAACTGTCCTCACTGCTGTTGACCTGGTAAGGTACTCGGCCCACGCCCGGCTTTCGTTTGGGGACCCGTCCCGTGGTATACCAGGCAATGTTTCCATCCACATCAGCCAATGTAAAGTTGTTGGTGATAATGGTGACCTGCTTGAGGTAATCTTTGGCTTCTTTTACCGATTTGGCTTTGAGTAAGAAATCTAACCCCAGATTGGGCCCCATGTTTTCGTAGGCCGACCAACGCAAAGTCAATACTTGCTTGGTCTTGAGCTCTGGCAAATGATCTGAAATGACCACTCCACGTTTGGTTTTACGAAGGGTAAGTTTGTCTTCTTTGAACCCATTAGGAGCTGACTTATCTTTAATTTTCAAGGTTTCAGTGATGATTTCAAAAGGGATGGACTGTTGACCTTCCAGGTAATTTTTTGAGTTGGCAGGGTCTACCGTTTCAATATACAGGTCTTTTACGTCGAGGTATCCATTGGTAAGCCCGTTAGACAAGTATTTAGAGCGGCCTATCAACACTCCAGGCACCCCAGGTACTGTGACACCAACCACTCGGGTGTCCCCCGAAAATAAGCCGACGGCATGCATTACTCCAGGTAAAA
Source organism: uncultured Cytophagaceae bacterium (assembly GCA_937899305.1). GTDB lineage: Bacteria > Bacteroidota > Bacteroidia > Cytophagales > Microscillaceae > Microscilla. Next base: position 2,003 of record CALDJV010000943.1, on the reverse strand, counting down.
TACGGGCATCCAGGTGAGGATCGCTTGCCATAATGGGCTTGCCACTAGCCGATAGTTCGCCGCTGACTGTCCAGTTGTTACTACCCCAAGTCATGCGGTACAAATCATTGTTGGCAAAAGCCATCAATTGGGTAGCTGTGGCTTCATTGGTTGTCAGACTAATTTTATTCTGAGTAGTATCTGGCGTTGTGGGACCAAAAGCCAATGAGTCGGGCAAACGATTGGGGGCGTCAAGGTTGGTATTGATGGGGTATAGGGTTTTGAATTTTTCGAGACCAAACTTTTCAATTAATAGGTGGGCGATGACCTCAGTTTTGAGGTTGGCACCGGTACCCCAGCCCATATAATACATAATGGCCAGTGAATTTTCAATATTCCATAAATCAGGCTTGAGACCAGCTAATTTAAATTCCAGAGGAATATTTTTACCCCGTTTGATAAAGGCATTGATTCCATCAACATAAGCTTGAATAAAAGCCTGAGTAGGTTTATTGAGTAATTTGGCGTGTCGACGAGCATTGCGGGCGTAACCCATAGTGCGAGCACGTACATCCAGCGGTTTGGCGGCTTCACCAGCCAATTCAGTGAGACGACCCTCGGCAAACATCCGGGTAAGTTGCATCTGAAACAAACGATCTTGAGCAGTAATGAATCCTTGAGCTTTGATGAGATCAAGGTAATTGTCGGCATAAATATAGGGCATGCCTTTGTCGTCCCGATGTACAATGATGTCTTTAGAAATTCCTTTTAGTGTAATGTCACCATCTACCTGATATTTGTTACTTTGATTGAGATATATGTAACCTCCTATTACCAACACTACTATCAGCAAAATGAGTACAATAAACCCTCTTTTGATATACTTCATGACTTTCTTTCTATTGATCGATGCTGCAATAATAAAGTTTTTTGATCGGGTATTGTGTTAAAAAAGCAAATTATATTGGTGAAAGGCTAGAGGTGATTGTGGGAAAGTTTGGGTATCATAACAGGGTTTACTGGTAAGTAGCCATAAATGTCTGTAGTGTTTCCCTAGGTAGCGAATTTAAAATGGTTAAATTAAAGAGGGCTTTTTTTGATGTATAGTTACAAACCAAGGATAGAGGCCCCTCTCAGTCTCCCCAAATGGGGAGAGGCTTTTACAAGATCGATTTTATCGAGTAATACAAAGACTTTGATTTTTGAGTAGGTAGATTTGGCTGTAGTTGAATAGATTGAGAATAACTATTATTCGGAGTAAACTTTATAATAAAGAAGTTCTTTTCTTATCCAAATGAGTTTTGATTTTATTGGTAACTTTTTCAACGTTTTCCAAGACTTCTTCATTTGTAAAGCGAATTACCTCGAAATTTAAGTCATTCAAACGAGCTGTTCTCAAGGCATCATATTCTTTTTGTTGCAAGTGAATTTTACCATCAATTTCAATTACTGTTTTTAGCCCAAGGCATACAAAATCAACAATGAAGTCATCAATTATGTGCTGTCGTCTTATTTTATGGTGAGTTCGTTTATTTCTCAGGTGTTGCCATAGGATTTGTTCGCTAGGGGTGAGGTTGTTTTTTAGATAAACCTGCATCTCTTTGATAAATTTATAAGTTTTAGGGTTAGCCGTTTGGTAATTAGGTTTATTAGGATGATTCATTTTGAGAGATATCTAGGTTATTAAATACATTCAAGGTTTGTTTAAATAATGTAGTGATTTTTTATTGATAGTATTCAATGAAGTATCATAAATATAGTTATTAAGGAGCTAAATAATAATGTCGAATGTTGCTTCCCTAAAACTAATCGAGTCCATTTAGCGAGTACCGTTTTCCCCCAATTGGGGGAATTAAAGGGGGCTTTTTTGATGTATAGTTACAAGCTAAGGATAGAGGCCCCTCTCAGTCTCCCCAAATGGGGAGAGGCTTTTACAAGATCGATTTTATCGAGTACCGTTTTCCCCCACTTGGGGGAATTAAAGGGGGCTTTTTTGATGTATAGTTACAAGCTAAGGATAGAGG
>CALDJV010000942.1 GCA_937899305.1 uncultured Cytophagaceae bacterium | reverse complement strand
AATCCCCTTTTTTTTACCAATAATAATTCACAGTATTTGGCGAACATGTTATAAAGGGCTTTACTTGGTGAAATACTTTCAAGGGGAAAAAAGTGTCATTAAAAGGGTATTGTACCAATAGTGAAGCTTTTTCTCTGAGAGGAATATAATTGATGAATGAGAAGTAATAGGGAGGGGCATTTTACTCCACCTATTGCTTCCTTTTCAGAATACTTCCCGCTTTTAGGGGGATAAAATTCAATGACATCAATTGACATCAACCTCTCAGGTTCATTCCTATTATAAACACGTCATTTTACCAGGTACTTTAATTTTTTTACTCATCATTTTAGATGATAGAAAACAAGAGCGGGGCTACTCGAGCTTGTTAACCAATGTTTGGCAGGACCACGCCTATACATTGTATCTAATGAATACCACAAACATTTACTGTGTTTAAAGAAGTCAATTATGACAATTATGAAAAATTTGAGATTTATTTTGTTGGCAGCTTTCTGCCTTATTGGACAATTTGCGGTTGCTCAAACCACCAACCTGGGTACTGGTTCGGGCACTGGTGGCTCTAATGGTAGTTATTTTGGGGCCAATGCGGGGCGGGTAAGCACTGGTATATCCAATACTTTTATAGGAGCCGCCAGTGGCTACAACAATACTACTGGAGCTTACAATACCTTTTTGGGCCAAGCCACTGGGTATGTAAATACAACCGGGAGCAACAATACCTTTGTGGGCCATTGGGCAGGTAATCGTAATACTACGGGTAGTAACAACGCTGCTTTTGGTTATCGTGCTGCACGATTCAACACCACTGGATACGCCAATGCTTTTATGGGGTATATGAGTGGTCACGCCAATACTACTGGTTACCAAAACACCTTTATGGGTTTTCAATCTGGATACAACAACACTACTGGCCATAGCAATACCTTTATGGGGTATCAGTCTGGTTTTAATATTAACTCTGGGCGTTACAATACCTTATTGGGATATCAGGCAGGCTACACGGCTACTACCAGTTTATACAATACCATGGTAGGATATCAGGCGGGGTATTCGGCCACCACTGGAGGCTACAATGTAATGGTAGGTCAGGGAGCTGGTAGAGCCACCACTACTGGGGGATTCAATGTATACTTGGGGCGTTTTGCTGGTTATAGAGGCACCACGGCTCGTTTGAATGTGGCAGTAGGTTATTTGGCGGGTTATCAAAACGAAACGGGTACCAACAATGTATTTGTGGGGCCTTATGCGGGTTATAATGAAAAGGGCTCTAATAAGTTATACATAGAAAATTCTACCAACATCACTACTCCGCTGATTTATGGAGATTTTGCTGCGAATGGAGTAGGAATCAATACGAATAAGTTGAGTGATGGTACCACCAATTATACCCTTTCGGTAAATGGTAGAGTACGGGCCACTGAGGTAAAGGTATACACTGGCTGGGCCGATTATGTATTTGAAGACGATTACGAACTTCGTTCACTGAAAGCAGTAGAAAAATTCATCAAAAAGCACAAGCACTTACCTGATGTGCCTTCGGCAAAGGTGGTAGAAAAGAACGGGATTTTTGTGGGAGAAATGAATGCCACATTGTTGCGTAAAATTGAAGAATTGACACTCTATATGATTGATTTGAAAAAAGAAGTAGAAACGCTTAAAAAGGAAAATAAAGCACTAAAAGCGATTATCAAAAAGTAAACTTAGGTTTATAAGTTTATAAAAGAGATATTTTATCAATGTTTATACCTGATCGATTTTCAAAACTGGTCAGGTATTTTTTTTGAGTACGACTCACTTTGGCGAAAACGCCCACTTGCGCTAGTCTGTTAATACAAGATAATGTATATTGATAGAACGTAATAGGTGTATTCTGAATATATTGCTTCGCTTATTACCCCTTTCTTTACAGTAAATTTTGAGTGAAAATGACAAATGCAGCAGCTTTTGATAACCTATCAAACTTAGCCATGACCTATGAAAATCAGCTCATAGAAAATTTGCAAACCGGTAACCAAATTGTTACTCAGCAGGCAGCAGCGGTTATGCGCATATTGTTGGAAAAAATACCGGAAAAAAGGAGGAAGCTTTCTGCTTACCTAAAAAGTGAAGAAATCAAGCTTTTATATCAACTGCTTCAGGCTGAAGAGCTGTCTCGATTGAAAACTGACCCCAATGCATGGTGGTACGCGCAGGTACCCTATAGACTTATTATGCTCAAAAACGCCCATACGCAATCAGGCGATCAATATTTTCATCTGCCCATTCGGGTGATCAATGGCGTGATTGAGGATAACGAAGGGATGCCCTATACTGGACAAATTCGCAATTCGTCGGGTTTGCCCAAAAAAAACTCATTTGTCATTACCAAAACAGGAGAACTGAAATTGGGAGTAGGGCATTATTATTTGGCTGGCAATCAACCTACCCAGCTATTGGGTGCTGGAGTAGTGAGGGTACATACTGGGAAAATCATCACCGCAATCAACGACAGTAATCATTTTCGGCCTACCCGTTTAGAGTTCATCAGTAGTTTACGGTTTTTAGCAAACTTGCAAGTATTACATCCACAGCTAGAAGTGGATGAGGTACCTAATACTATTTGAATTGAATATAAGGTGAGGTGGGTATGACAGAAGGGCAAAAAAAAACTTGAGGGAAGAGACAGTGTCTCTAACCCCCAAGATCCTTCAACCAGCTATGCAATGTAATATACTACTTTTTGAGGAAAAGAGTTTCATTTTTGGTGGAAAAAAAGAAGAATGAGCGTTTTTGAAATATTAGGAGAGGTGCTAAAGGCAAAAAGTCCTTGATAATGATCTATCAAAGACTTTGTTTGGTGCACCCGGAAGGATTCGAACCCTCAACCCCCAGAGCCGAAATCTGGTATTCTATCCAGTTGAACTACGGGTGCAACACTATTTTTGCTTAAAAAGGATTGCAAATTTAGTGAAATCTTCATGACATGTACAACCCAAAGCCCGCTTTTTTGATTTTATGTGAACTAACTGAGCAATTTAATCACCAAAATGACCAAAAATGCCAGTCCACCTATGGGCAAAGTAAAGAACATCAACCAAATATAAACACCATGACCACTTGGGCCTTCGCTCCACATACTATTTCGAAACCCACTGAAAGCCCAACTTAGAAAGGCCATTAATAAAGGAAACAAAGTGAAGAGTAATGAAACAGGTAGTAGAATAAAAAATAATTGATTGCTCATATAGTATGGTAACGGAGCGCAAAAAAAACGGTTCTTACTTTGGGAGTAGCAAGAACCGAAATAGAATGGTAAGTGAATTTAATTATTGAACATAAAAACTTGGGATAAACGATCGTTGCTATTTCGATTGCGATCGAATGATGCCCTTGGGTTGCATTTCAAATTGGTTAGACAAACACCTTTATCATTAAAGTCAATTCTTCTGCCTTGTGTAGTTTGGGCTACATATCCCCCTCGGCGAGTAGGATATTCTATCTTGTAGGCAGTATTGACGTAATTCCATTGATTTTGGCTTTTCAGAGTTTGACGAACCTTGGCTGGTAAAGTAGTTTTGGGTACATAAAATTTGGTAGACTGCCATTGGCCTTGGCCAGTATGGTAGGTCTTGAAGGTTTGGTTGTTGGCCAACAAAGTAGTGCAGTAATAGCCTCTGTTGTAACGGATATCTTTGATTTGAGCATGCTGATATCTTTTCTGGATAATTTTTCTTAGCGTAGCTTTAGAGATACCAGTATTTGCTTTACCGTTGGCAGTACAACAAGTACTAGGCTGGCAAGATTGGGCCTGGGCATAGCCAAAAGCAGCGATCAAGAGAAGCGAACTGAACAATAGTTTTTTCATTATAATTGTTTTTAAGGTTTCAAAAAATGTAAAAAATCAAGAAGCCATCGGTTTTTGGGTTATATGGTGCCGATAACTTCTATTGCAAAGGAGCTGTATTTTTCCAGGTAGATGGGCCATCAAAGGGTTAAAGATGCTTAGGGATGAAACAAAAATAAGTTTCCCAATTTATGTTTCTAATTTGTATA
>CALDJV010000941.1 GCA_937899305.1 uncultured Cytophagaceae bacterium | reverse complement strand
GCCTTTGTGAGTTTTCAGAAACGAATTATTTCTAACTTATACAAAACCGCTGAGGAGCGTTATCAGGAGTTTATGGCCAACTATCCCAATATAGAGCAAAGGGTACGCAATTATCAAATTGCCTCTTATTTGGGCATTACCCCAGAGAGCTTAAGCCGAATCAGAAAAATGAGGGTAAGTAATTAGTGAAAGTTGGTTTTTTTTAGTTGGTAGATCGTAGTTAGGAGTTGGGAGTTTTTTTAGTCCACAGTCCACGGTCCACGAATTGAATGAAAAATGAAAAACGTAAAGTGAAAAATAATAATCGCCTCGCGCAACCACTTAGCCATTTAACAATGAGCGAAGCGGAACAATAGAATGATTATCATATTTGCGAAAATAAGAGAAAAATCATCGCTTCGCGCAGCCATTTAACAATGTAACAATAAGCCGAAGGCGGAACAATAGAACAATGAGCGTTGCTGAGCTCGCCAAGGCTCGGTTTAGCCATTTAAAGTTGGGGCTCGTAGCACGTGATGGCTACGAAGTAAGTGCCCCAACTCATCCCTCATTACTTGCGCACCTGAAGCTCTGCTTTGATGCTTACATTGATTTCGTCGGCAATTTTTTTGGTTACAATTTTTGGGATTTTAACTCCATGCTCCTTTGGTTTTACCAGAAAATTGGTGCTCAGGGTAGCTACTCCTTTTTTTACGGTAATCGTAGCAGGTACAACACGAGGTTTTTTTACACCATGGATCGTCAAATCACCTTTGGTGGTTACTTTGTATACCCCATCTTTGTTCAGGTTATAGCTTCCTTCCAGGGTTCCACGATAAGTTGCATTTGGGTACTTATCGCTTTCCATATAGTTTTCGTTGAAGTGAGTTTGCTGCAAACGACGCTTGAAGTTAAAGGCCTGAATGGGTACTCTTACCAAAAACTTGTTCTTACCCGTTACTACAATACCCTGTGCATTGTTATTCACGGCCCGAATGGTTTCTATGGGAGTCTTGGATTCAAAAACGATCTCGCTTTTTTGTAAAGTATATTTACCTTGTGCTTGTATGTTTTGAGTAAACAATACTGCGGACATGATAAGCAAAGCAATGAACTGAGAATTAAATTTCATGTTTTTATAGAATTAGATGTTTTGATAAAGAATAAAGCAACTATTGATTTTTTAAAGGGAGAACACCCGGCTGATATTGAACCCAAAGTGAATCCCACCTTTTTCCCAAGACTCTATGGTCTCAGTAACAAAACCTTTTTCTATCATTGACAAAGAGTTGGTCACGTGCAAGGAGAACACGTGGCCCCCGGTTTCTATGTCTAATCCTAGAGAAAAAGAATCCTGAAAAGTATCAAAACGGGCACGTTGGGCCGCATCCGAAGGCGGATTTCTCATAATATATTCGGCATTGATGGCTAAGCGATTGTTCAGTTTGAAACGTCCCGCTAACCCCAATGCCAGCATGTCATTCAGGTCTTCGCGAGTCTCTACCAGATTGCGATGCACATAAGTAGGCACTATTTCCAGTGAAAGTCGGTCGTTGAATTTACGCCCTAAGATCAATTGGTGAGTAAAAGACATCCTTTGGGCAGTTGTTCTTTTAAAAGTAACCGGGTCCTCTTGTCCATTAATGACTCCACTGGCTACATAAAGCAAAGAAACGGGCATGTTACGCCCTCCGGTAGACTGGCGTAAAATTTTTGCTTTGGCAAAAAAATCGTAGTCTTTGGTATTGCTGGTACGCCCCACTCCAATCATTAAACGATCATGTAAGCCATATTCCAACGATAAACGTACTACCGAATTGTCTAACCCCCAGAGGTTTACCCCACCCGAATTGAGGGTTCCAAAACGGTGAGATATTCTAAAAACCAATTCACGAGGAGCAACAGTTTCGGTAGAATGTAAGTTGACTACTCGAATGTCTTTAAATGCTGCTTCTACATATTGAACCGTGGGCTTGGTAGATTTGTCCAGAAGATCATCTAAATCATCTTGAGCCATCAATTGGTGAGGGCTCCATAACAACAATAGGAGTACAAATGGTAATATTAGATTCTGAATACGACGCATAAATATTTAATTTAATCTCTAATTGTGATTCGTGACAGATACGACAATAGTACAAGTAAGGTATTCAAATGGTTGCTCAGTACTTTTCGAAAACTTTGATGAATTCAGAAATCGTTTCACGATGACCTTGCTTTTTGCCCTATCTATATTCATCCTAAGGAGTACATCATCCACTACATGGAGGGTCTCTCAAAGTTTGCTCTCAATGCCATACCTATAGCTCAAATGAGGCTAAGCAACCCAGTAATAAATACCACTATATTGAATAAATAAATTTATTATTAAAATATTTAAATAAATATAGAGTAATTTTTATTTTCAAAATGTAACTCTATCTATCTTTCTAATCATCATTTTGACTCAATAATTTCTTTTTTCTTTACAGTAATTCAATATAGAGTTAATTTTTAACAAAAAAGTGGTAGCGTCATTCACAAAAGCCCTATAATTTTGAAAATAAATAAATTCACTGTAAGCGCATCCAACTGTAAGTTTTCGTTGAATTTTAACCTAAAAACAACTATTTTACTGACTTTTTATTGATTAAATACAATTTTATTGAGCCAATCCTTCACCAGCATACCAATCATCGATAAGCGCTTACATATAAGCAATCAAAATACATTGTTCTCATCTAAAATAAAAGGATAAGGTTAGGCTGGAGAAAGTGATCATGGCTTATTTCTCAGTAATCTATCTTTTCCGGATTACTTACCATTTTATCACACAGTAAAATCACAATTTTATGAGACTAAAGTTGATGGCAACGCTTTTGTGCCTGTTGGCTTTTACCGAAGTAAAAACACAGGACATCATGATGCAAGGTTGGTATTGGGACTACCCCAAAACTGCCGATGGTTATAAATGGGCAGATACGCTCCGGCTCAAAGCTGCTGAACTAGGTGCCGCAGGCATCAATTATTTATGGATTCCTCCCCATGTAAGAGCGAGTTTCGGGAATGGCAGCAATGGTTATGATCCTAAAGATTTATACGATTTGGGGGAGTTTGGCCAAGGCCCTACTGGACTGGGAACCCGAGCCGAATTTGATGCCATGATCAATGCGCTGCAACAAAACGGCATCAAGCCGGTTGGTGATATGATTTATAATCATCGTGATGGCGGAAAACCAGAAGATAACCCGGCAGTAGCCAACTACATTAAAAATTATAACAATCCTGGCAGCAACAATCCATTCCCTTCTGATCGTTTCCGTTGTTATTTGCCCTTAGGGGGTAGTTCGGGAAATGGAGCAGGTACTTATTACTTCAAAATAGCCTCTAAAACAGGCAATGCTCGCTTTCATAACAAAACCTACATTGTCAATATGCAAACCAATGTTGTAGGGCCAAGCACATTATCGCCCCTCAACGAGGTGGAAAACAACTGTTCAGGAACTGGTAACGCCAATGCTTTGCAGCTTGGCCGGGACTTGATTGCCAAAATCGATGCTTGGGGTTGTCAGGCCGATGAATTTGCCATTACAATCAATGCAGGGGATTTCAATGCTCAAGGAGACACTTTATTTATCAAACTCAATAACCCCAACGGTGACTATAGCGACCATTATATTTATGGAGTTTGGAGTGGCCCTCGCAACCAAGATATTGTCAATGAAGTGGGTTATCAGACCTTTACCGATTTTACAAGCTTACCCAGTGGGCAGGGCGGTATGAATTGGACCAATTTTAAACCTAACGGAACTCCTACTAACTTGGGTGGAGATTGGGATGCGATGCTTTTCTTTTATGATTACGACCAATTTGCATTTTCTACCCGTCAAACCCTCTTTGACTGGACAAAATGGAGTTGGCAAAATACGGGCATTCGGGGGCTTAGAATGGACGCCATCAAACACTTTACCCCTAATTTTGTGGGAGATTTGCTCGACAATTTACACGACAATGGCATTGATCCGGGAATGGTAGTGGGCGAATGGTATGGTACCAATCCCAGTGAGCTGATTGGCTGGGTAAACAATGTGTTAAACAGCATGGATAGTGACACCAAAAGTGCCATTCAGCCGCGAATTTTCGACTTCTTGTTAAGAGATAACTTACGCTTGGCTTGTGACCAATTTGGATATGATGTGCGTAATCTATTCAATGAAAATTTGCGAGCTAAAGGATTGAGTGGGTTCAACATTGTCACTTTTGCCAATAACCACGATTTCCGCCGACAAATTGACCCAAATGCTACGGCTTTTGATATGCTCATCAAGAACGATCCAATTTTGGCCTACGCTTTTATTTTAACCAATAATCAATTAGGTGTTCCCACCATTTTTTACCCCGATTATTATGGTTATCAACCAGCCAAATTCAACTACCACCCTACCGGAGTAGCTCCGATGAAAAAGGAGATCAATCAATTGATCAAGGCTCATAAAGATTACATATTTGGCTCTACTGGGGTAGATTATCTCAATCGTTTTGGGTCGCCTTATGGCAATGTCACCTATTTTTCGGGCAGCGCCAATGCAACTATGATGTATCAATTGAGTGGGGGAACCGCAGGCAAAGAAGTAATCGTGGCCATTAACTTTTCGGGGCAACCTTTACGAGTAGACCACCAGATAAAACCGATGGCCCAAGGAACTCGCTTTACTGATGTATTGGGACGTTCGGCCTTTCCTTATGCAGTGGTAGATGGGCAAAACCGTATTTACATTGATTTACCGCCTCGAAGCTATAGTGTGTGGGTACAAGGAGAGGCGTCTGTAATTCCGTTGGAAGCCAACGCCCGTACTACTCAAACTGCTACTACTATAAAGAAATCAGACTTAAACGCTCCCCAATTTCTGAAAGTGTTTCCAAACCCTACCAAAGGAAAAATCACCCTAAAATTAAAAGAGGCTGCGGCTGGTGACAGCCAGATTCAAGTAATGGATTTACAAGGCAGGACGGTATTGCAACAAAAGTTTAGCCGTAAAATTCAAGTAGAAATGGATATTGCTCATTTACCTGCGGGTACTTATTTGGTTAAGGTGCATCATAATAGTCGTACTTATGATGAACAACTCGTGAAAAAATAAGCAAGAGGTTCAAACTTTTTGGCGGTTCAAAACATCCAAATATTCAGACAAATAATTTTTGCTTATAAATATGTAAACTATGCAAAAGCCCAGAGTAATTATTCTGGGCCTTTTTTGTTGTAAGGGGTACCTTCTTAAACTCATTAGGTTATTTTAGCCCTTCTAATTTCCTCAAAATCAAGTCATTACCTACTTTAATAGCTGGTGTCCCCTCTTTAGTGATGAGTTCAATTGCGAGTTGATTACTTCTGGCAAAGAATTTTTTTCCCTCTTGCTGATCAAATCGTTTTATCATAGCATCTTCCGAACGACTATCAATATCAACCAAACTTTTACCATTCCAGTAATAAAAAAAGTACATATTCGTTCGCGTGCCGGCTTTCGCGAAAGTAATTCGAGAACCAGTCAAGTAATATTTACCCCCTTGACGAGCCACGCTCCCCAACACTTTGATGGATTGAGGTTTGCCCATTGTTTGCATCATTCTACCAAAGTCCTCTTTTACCCCTTGTTCAATCTCTGCGGCAGAGGAATTCGCTACATATTGGCTTTCTAATTTGGCATAAGCGGCATAATCTTGTTTGAGCAATGGAGTAATCATTTCCCTCGTTTTATTGTCATAATTTTGAGCCTTTTTTTTATCCTCTTTGCCTGTTCCCAAAAATGTTGCATACAATTCTGGCCGGTTAATTTGTATTACCAACTGATTATTGGCATTGAAACGGACTTGAAACTTTTGGCCTGAAGGTAGTTGATAGTTACCAGTATATTGTTTGGCAAGAGAGGCATCCATTGCTTTGAATTCTCCATGCATGATTTCATCCATCTTATTTGCATAGGGCGTGGGATCTTGTCCAGTATTGCACCCCACAAAAATCATCAAGTCTTTGTCCGGATAAAAACCCATATAATTCATAAAATAATTATTACCTCCAGTGTGCCAGATAATTGCTCTCCCCTCTTTTTGT
>CALDJV010000940.1 GCA_937899305.1 uncultured Cytophagaceae bacterium | reverse complement strand
TGAAGATAGCATTTTTTTGTATTTTCTCTACCTTAGAGTGGGTGCAACTAGACGGGAGCATGACACTTCCAAAGGGTATTTAGGGGTGTTTCTCAAGAAATTAGATTGGAAAAATTTTTACTAGGTATGTTGAAGGATGGAATAATTCTATTCGAACTTTTCTCAGAAGATCATTCCGAAAACTTAGCCGTTTCTCCAAGCAACTCAATTATCACAAAGCAGCCTTCAATCTTTTGTTTATTACAGAAATCAAGGATTAATTATAATACATCTGAAAACTCTACAGATTATCTGGGTGTCAAGTTAAAACACTGATAGTCAAGTATTTAATGTCTTGGATTTAGATTGATTTACAAATACCTAAATCAATACAATATTTGGTTTTCCTGTAAAAAGTTACCGAATACAAGGTAAGTAAACTACTTTTAGAAATATATTGAAATATTATTCTAAAACTTACTGGAAACATCTCATCTATTTAAAGCATTGATTATCAGCAATTTATTGGGTGGTTATAAAATCTGTAGAGTTTTGAGAATACATTGAATAGAACAAGTATATTTTTTAACTTTAGAGCACAAATAATATTTACAAGAATGTTACTTAATTTTGATACTCAGGAAAAACAGTTACTGGAAAATGAGATATATAATTATTTTTTTTATTCTTTATCCCCTCAAAAAATAAATGAGATATCAAATGAAATAGATGATATCATAAATAACACATATAAGGATTTACATATTCGTAAGAATATCTTCAGTTTAATTATAAATTTCTTAAATTTTGCAAGAAACTATAAAAATGATCTTGTATTTGAGAAAGAATTCAGAGTAGGGCAATATGGAGATAATTTTATGTTTTATCAGAGTCTATCAATTTCAAATGAAGAAGCTACAACCATAACAAAATGGCTCGATGAAATTTATTCCAAAAATAGGTCTGAATTAAATTCTTTATCTAAGAATTTCAAACCTTCAAGTTATATCTTAAATAATTTATCTAAGAAGGATACAAGCCAAAACAGATGCCGTAAATTTAAGAGGAGTACCTGTGATTTACTTTTAAATCAAGATGATATACTTTATAAGCTTTTCCTTGAAAATAAAAATACTGTCATTCTGAAAATAATTATCAAAATCACTTTAAAGCCTTTTGTAAATGTATAGATTTTGTTTTAATTCTTTATTTCTATCTCTAAAAATTATTTCCCAAATCTCATGCGATATAAATAAATGTGCTGATTCACCATCTGCAACATCGTCAAAGTTCATACCTGCAGCGCTGATCCTTTTCTTTGCTAGTGTTAGAAGGGTTTGAAACATTTTCTTTTCTGAATCTAATGTATATATACCATCTGAATTAATAGCTTCTTCAAAATATTCGTAATGAGATTTTAGAGCACTTTTTTCTCCAGATGAGAAGTTTTGTCCATTAGATTTTGTTAAGGTATATATTGTTTTTTGGCTATTAAGCCAAACAACAACTCTCAATTCTTTTGCACTAAGTTGACAGGTTGATTCAATATCATCCAGTGAGAATGAATCACCTCGCCAATCTGAATCTGCAGTATAAATGGACATAGGAAACTGTAGAGGGTGATTATGCGTAATTATAGCCCCTTTAGATGAAATTTTTTGAGTGGCTGGCGCTCCTTTAAATAATTCAGTCATACTCAAAAACAAACCCTTTTCATCCCTTTTTCCTAAAATAGAATTAAGCTTCTTATCATTATAAAATGCATAACCAGTTTCAAAAGTTAGTCCTTTAATTCTTTCTTCTGCTTCCACCAAATCTTTCGCTCCAATCAGATAAGCTTTTTCATAAAACTTTTCTATTTCTTGATTAGTTAAAGATGTCTTATTTTGGAGTTTTAAATCGCTTAATAGTTTATTCACCTGAGCTATACTTAATAAGCTTTTAGCAATTTTTTGATAATTATTCAAATTGGTTTTAAACCATACTTTGAATTTTCCAGATTCAATATTTTCTATTTCAATTTTTTCTTTTTTTAGATCTTCTACCTTAGCAATGTAAATATTATTAGTTTTTGTTTGACCTTTAAATACCTTTGCTACTATCATTGGATCATAATATGCAGTAGTAAGGGTTTTGTTTTTATTATTATTTAAGCCACCAAAATAATATTTTTTATTTACTGGATATACACAATCATTATGCACCCCAACCCCCAACTCACCCGCAAAATAAGTATGGTAATTAGCTACTTCAAAGTTGTATACTATTACCGTTGTATCAATACGCACCACGCTATCGATGGCGACTTGTTGACCGTTATAGAGCCACAAGCTATCTCCTTTTTCTAAGTTCCCTGCTTCTACCCATTCCTGGTTGATCCAAAAAGGGTGATTAGGAGTAGGCATGAGCGCCAGCTTACCTTGGGCGTAAACTTTCACCAAAGCAGGGGCGGTATTTTTAAAAACCCGAACCACTCGCTGATACCCTACTGCCTGATTGGTTTCGTTAAAAGCAGGGAGCACATCACCCGGTTTCACTGTTTCTATCTTTTTGTAATGCGCTTGGCCAGTAGATTCGTCTATGCCATAGAAAATAGGAGTCCCCGCCACAAAACAAGCGGTTTTAGTAAAACGAACTTGAGTAATACTTCCTTGGTTGCCTGAATTTTTGTTATTCCCTCGACTTACTAATGTATAAAGGAATTTTTTCTGATTGGCCCAGTTGCCCAATGCGGTTGCCTTTCCTACTGTATTGAGCCTTTCTTGAGTAATATTATCTCCTAAATCATTGAATTTTTTCAGGTAAGAATCATCCGAGGTAAACACTACATTTACTTCCTGCTTCTGGGCAGTGACTAACTCGCTCCATAACACATCCAACAACTTTTTTTGCTCCTGATCCTTTAACTTCTCTTTACCCAGAGTAATTTTTAACGACTTGTACTTCTTGATATAATCTCCTGTTAACCTGGGACGTAATTCGGCTGAACTTGGGTCTACCTTGTTTTTGTTAGAAATATCCAGCCCAATCAATCCTCTAAGCATTAAATCTTCCTTTCCAGCTACCTTGGTAGCATAGGCAAACATCGGTTGACCATTGAAAACGTAATAAGATTTTTTACCTCCATTAGCGCTTTCCTCTGTTTTGTATAAATATTTGAAGCTTTTTTTGACCCAACTCAAAAATTTACCATCCAATGGATATTTAGCCGCATTGGCCCGAATGCCTTTCACTATTCGTGAAGTGCCTCCATTTTTTTTCACCTTATCCAAGGCTGTTTTCAGGCCTTCTACTGAGGCTTTGGTATCTAAATCTTGAAAGTAAATCAGTTTACTATCCTTAAGATAACCCACCACCCCCAAGTACTGGGTCTCTCCTTTGCTTTTACCTCTTTCCAATTTACTTCCTTGTATCATATGCCAGCTTGGCGATAATGCTTTCGTCCCATTTTTACTAGTAGCAAACAACAACACCTCAGACTTGGTATATCGTACACCTTTGAGTTGTGGCACTTTACTCACCCTCGTGTAATGATAACGATACCCATTACGCTCAGCCCAATTCACCCATTCCTTGGACTTAGAAGCTTTGGCAAGCATAATTTGCTCGGTACCTGCAGGAATCATCTTTTTCAAGGCATCTTTGAGCAGTGCCTCATACTTTAACTTGTACTTCTTGATGAGTGGCCGTAGCTTTTTAGCATCACTGATCTCTAGTTTTATTTGCTTGTCTCCCTCCTTTTTAAGGTGGAGCAGTGTCCCTACTTCTTGGTTATCTTTTTTCAAAAAAGCCTTGGTTTTGGTGGTATTGAAAGCCAGTCCAGGCACTGGGCTTTCCTTGTAAAGCGCTCCTTCGTATTCGTGTTTAAACACCGTACTCTTGGCCAAAGTTTTTATATTGGAGGGGACCTGGATACTTTCGGCCTCTTCTTTTTTCCAAGCCAGTAACTTCCCTAGCACGGCCTTTGGGGTGATGCTCTTGACCTTGGTCGTAACTTTCACCCGAGTCAGTTTCATTTGTTTACTCGATGGGTTCCAACTCATCTTACCCAAAACAATCTTTTCTTCCTTGGGCTTTTTTTGCCCCTTCCTTTTGGTCGTGATGATCACATAAGCCTCATAAGCATTGGCCTTTCCTTTGACCTTTTTTGAGATCAGGCTACCTGCCTTTTGTTCATTGCCTCCTTTTTTATCATCTTTTTTCTGGTCGTCTTTGTTCTTGTCATCATCCTTATCCTTTTTGTTACCATTCCCCTTCTTGTTGCCACCACCGCCAGGACCAGAACCCGTACCTTTGCGATTCTTTTTAAGCTTGGTCATACTACTTTGGATCATCTTCAGAAACCCAGTACCACTCCCACTCTTGATCGCGTCAAAAATCAAACTCACCAAAGCATTCCCCACCACATAAGATGGGTTATGCAGCTTACCATACTGTTTATATTTGTCTATCTTTTCCTGAATCAGGCCAGCAATCAAATCACCTAAATCAGCAGTTTTGAAGCTATCGAGCGCCTTATTTACCTCTTGCCGATACTTAGAATCCGCAACATAATTGATAATGTTTCTCAGAAACTGAACCAAAGCCAGTATATCATCGGGTGCTTCCTGTATTTTTTCAATGGCTCCATTGTATACCCCAGCAAGTAGTGGCAAAATGGTTTTGGCTGGTTCAACCATTGTAGAGTCGTTCCACATCGTATCCGGTACTTTAAACCTATCCAGTCCTTTTACGACTTGGTTTAAGGCTTTCTCCAACAATTGTAAGCCTGCATTCAGCAAATCACCTAAACTTCTAATGCTACCCGCTGGAGGCGCCACTTCTACCGTTTTACCATCTTTAGAAACCACCAATTTACCCCCCAGACGCATCGTCCAATGGGTGATCAACTCTTTTTCCCCCTTGTGGCGAAAATGCATGCTAATTCGTACTACATTGGAACCAATGCCTGGCTCATAGGCAATCTGATGGGCGGTTTTACCCTTGATATCAGAAAGCAGTTGTTGTTGAGAGAAGGCTACGCTGGTATCCGAGGTGGTAATGATTTCCAGTTTGAAACGAGATTGCTTGCTCAAAAACTGTTGTAGAAATGGATCAGAACCAAGAAAAGGCTTGATTTTACCATTGAATACCCCAGCGTGGTCCCTAACCAGAATACTGTCCTGGCGAAAAACTTTGGCTTTTGATGCATCATATGCTTTAATTTTTCCAATTTCACCAAACTTCAACTGAGTGAGCTGCGCGCTTAGGTTTGCCTGAAATTGGGGCTTGAACACATCGTCTTGTTGAAAATCTTTACCTCCTCCTTTTTGAATCATCTCACTCAAAGTCCCCACATATACTTTCACGAGTTGATTCATAGTCCCGCGATTATAAAAGGTGTTGTGAAGCTTTCTTGGATCTTTGCCTATTTCGGCGGACGCAAAACGGATATGACTGATTGCCTTCCGGATGGTGGCTATTTTGATCCGGCTCCCAAAAGCAATACAAGGATAAAAAAACTCTCTGAATGTTGAGCCCCTCGCCCCTTGAATCGTTTTTTTCTGATCCCCTTTTTTCTTTTGATCAATATCAATAAAACTATCCAGGTTGAGCAGTATGCCCTTGTATTGAGCCCGACTGATTTCACTTCGGGCAAACACTTTGTTTGTAAACTTTTGAATATCCTTTTTCGACTTTTGGTACAACGCTGATTTATTGTCACTAATAAATGCTACCCTTTTGTCCTCTTCATTTGGTATGATGTTGGTGAACAGTGGTGGGGGGATGATGACATAAAAAGCAACCGGGTCTTTTTCATTTTGATTTACCTTCCGCAGCTTTTGATGAATGGCGTCATAGGTCGCCGTATCGAGGGTCGGAATATTGTAAAATTGTTTCCGTCCATCTATGATAAAGTTTTTGGCATACGGAGGTAAGTACCTATTTTGTTGAATTTGCTGATTCAAAAGAGTCACCATCCTTTGTACCCGCTGATTTTCTTTGTAACTGATACTGGTAGTATCAGTGGCCCAAGCACTAGCAAAAACCAATAAAAGCGAGAAAATTGAAATAAACCTTTTCATATATTTCTGATCGAGTAGT
>CALDJV010000939.1 GCA_937899305.1 uncultured Cytophagaceae bacterium | reverse complement strand
AATTTATAACTTCGCTCTTTTGACATCACACATTATTTCAGGTTGGCTTAATATATAAAATAATTTCATCAGGAAGATCAAACTCATTGCATTTCCCCCCACAATTTCCGTATTTCCATGTCCCGAGTAATACTAAAAAATTTGATACCCATGATTATACAGCCTTTACTGAATATTGCCGAAATATGTGCCCGCAAAGGATTGACTCAAGTGGTGTTGTCGCCTGGTTCGCGGTGTGCCCACTTGGTATTGGCGTTTGTGCGTCATCCCCAGATCAAGACCTACACCATTACCGACGAACGTTCGGCTGCTTTTGTAGCCATGGGGCTGGCCCAACAAAGTCAATCACCGGTAGCTTTGGTATGCACCTCGGGTTCGGCCGCCCTCAACTATGCCCCAGCGGTAGCCGAAGCGTATTATCAACGGGTGCCTTTGGTCATGATGACCGCTGATCGGCCGCCCGAATGGATTGATCAGCTGGACGGGCAAACCATTCGCCAGCAAAATATTTACGGGCGTCATATCAAAGGCAGTTTTCAGCTTCCGGTCGATTTTTCGCACCCCGATGCAGTATGGCAAGCTGGGCGCCAAGTCAACGAAGCCATCAACCGGGCAGTAGACGACACTCCAGCTCCGGTTCACGTTAATATTCCCATTCGCGAACCCTTTTACCCCACTCCCGAACAGGAAGTCCACTACGATCGGGACGTAAAAATCATCGAGGTCATTTCTCAACAAGCTACCCTGGACAAACCCACCTGGAACCGCTTACTTGACCAATGGGACGCCACCGAAAATAAACTCATTGTAGCGGGTCAATACCCCTATGATGCCGCATTGCTTAAAGCTCTCCATCATCTACAAGAAGACTACAATGTCCCTCTAGTGGGCGATATTATCTCCAATACCCATCAGTTGCCCCGAGGCATCCAATACCACGATACGTTTTTGGGTCAATCCACCGCACATTTGCACCCTTCGTTTTGTCCAGAATTGTTGGTCACTTATGGGCAATCCCTCATCTCTAAGTCGCTCAAGTTGATGTTGCGTCAGTACCGCCCCCGATATCATTGGCACATTGGTACCGAAACCCAGGTAGCCGATACCTTTCAGTCGCTTACCCATCATATTCCGGTCAGGCCTACTTATTTTTTTAGTCAATTATTCAGCGATCTGGATTTTAAAAATATGCTGGATGGAGAGCAAGACGAGGACAATCCTTTTGCGAACCTTTGGCAAGACCACAACCAGCGCGCTGGGCGGTATGTAGCCCACTTTCCTTTTGCTGAACACACCTTTAGTGAGTTTGAGGCCATCCAAGCGGTGATGCAGCAACTCCCCGCCCATGGTTTGCTCCACCTGGCCAACAGCATGGCGGTGCGCTACGCCAACTTTGTGGGTTTGGATCACGCGACTCACCCAGAGACGAAAGTATTTGCTAACCGGGGAACAAGTGGAATCGATGGCAGTGTAAGTACCGCAGTAGGTACTGCACTGGCTGCTCCTGATCAAATAGTGACGTTGATTACTGGAGATTTGGCCTTTTTTTATGACCGCAATGGTCTCTGGAACAATTACCTGCCTCCAAACTTAAGGGTAGTGCTAATGAACAATCACGCGGGAGGCATTTTCAGGATCATCAAAGGCCCCAAGGATCAACCAGAACTGGAAGAGTATTTTGAAACCCAGCAACCACTCAACGCCCAAAATACGGCTCGAGATTTTAACTTGACTTATGGCTTGGTACAAGATCGTGCTGCTTTGCAAACCCAACTGGCGGCCTTTTTCGAACCAGGAGACCAACCCAAGTTACTCGAGATAGAAACCAGTAGTGTCACCAATGCGGCAGTTTTGAAAGAATTTCGAGAGGGGTTTTAAAGTTTTGGGAGCATATTTTTTAGGGAATAAGGAACAGGAGAAACAAACACTCCACCAATGATCTCTGTTCTACAAGGCATCCACTGCAACTCAATCCCCTGCTCCAGACGTGATAGGTTTCAAAAACCTATCACGTCTAAACCATAATTAAATATATTTTTAAAGGAAACAGCAGTGCCCCACCTCTCCAAGCCCTCTTAAAAACGTCCGCTTTCGATACAATTTTTGTCCGAAAGCGTGCATTTTGCCCTAAAAAAATCGTATAATATCTTCAATTGGGCGGTTTTTGGCCTCTGGTACGAATTTAGACTTTCATTCACAAATACTTGACTCAATATTTTAAATAAATTATACCATATGACCATGATTGATAAAAAACTAGGAAACATTTTGATTGTAGATGATGATGAAGATATTTTGTTGGCGGCTAAGATGTTATTGAAACGTCACGCCAAGAAAGTCATCATTGAGAAAAATCCTAAGAAAATCCCCTTCCTACTCAACAACGACACTTATGATGTCATTTTGCTGGATATGAATTTTGTGGAGGACACTACTACTGGCAAGGAAGGCATCTACTGGCTCAAAGAAATTATCCAACGCGATCCTCAGGCCGTAGTCATTATGATTACTGCCTTTGGCGGGGTAGAACTGGCAG
The DNA here is from genome assembly GCA_937899305.1 of uncultured Cytophagaceae bacterium. Lineage (GTDB taxonomy): Bacteria > Bacteroidota > Bacteroidia > Cytophagales > Microscillaceae > Microscilla. Next base: position 3,520 of record CALDJV010000939.1, on the reverse strand, counting down.
TGGAAGCCCTCAAAGAAGGGGCCACTGATTTTGTCCTCAAACCTTGGCAAAATGAGAAGTTGATCGCTACGATTTCGGCCGCGGCCCAGCTCCATAGTAGCCGTAAGGAAGTCAATACCCTTAAGCAAGCCAAACAAACCTTGGTACGTGACCTAGAACAACCTTTTGGGGATATGTTGGGCGAAAGCGCGGGAATGAAAAACGTCAAAGGGATTATCCAGAAGGTAGCCAAAACCGATGCCAACATCTTGATTTTGGGTGAAAATGGCACCGGTAAGGAACTCGTCGCCAGGGCTTTGCACAAACAGTCGGCGCGCACTTCTAAAGATTTTATTGGGGTAGACATGGGCGCCATTGCCGAAACTTTGTTCGAGAGCGAACTTTTCGGCCACAAAAAAGGAGCGTTTACCGATGCCAAAGAAGACAGAATTGGTCGGTTTGAAATTGCCAACAAGGGAACGTTGTTTTTGGATGAAATTGGCAACCTTCCCTTGAATCTTCAGGCCAAGCTCTTGGCCGTATTGCAAAATCGCCAAGTAGTCCCTTTGGGTTCTTCCCGAGCGGTTCCCATCGATATTCGGCTCATTTGTGCCACCAATATGCCCATCCAAGAAATGATTGAAAACAAGGAGTTTCGCCAAGACTTGCTGTACCGCATCAATACCGTAGAAATTTACCTACCACCATTGCGAGAGCGAGGCGAAGACATTCCTTTGCTGGCCCGTCACTTTCTAAAAAGCTACGGCAAAAAGTACAAACGATTAGACAAAAAAATAAGCAGTGCCGCTTTGACCAAGCTTCAGCGGTATCATTGGCCAGGCAATGTACGAGAGCTGCAACATGCCATCGAGCGGGCAGTCATTATGAGTGATGAAGCGCTCATTCAACCCGACGACTTTTTCTTTTTGAACCAAAAAAGCCCCAACGACAATGCGCAGGTAAATACCCTGAACTTGGATGAAATGGAAAAAACGGTGATCGAAAAAGCCTTGCAAAAATACAATGGCAATATCTCTAAAGCTGCCAAAGAGCTGGGCTTGACTCGTGCCTCTTTGTATCGTAGATTGGAAAAATATGGTATTTAAACTTTTTCGCACCGGAGTCATCGTCAGGGTATTGTTACTTACCCTGACTATTTTGGCCTTGAATTACCTCATACTGGAAACCAACTACTACATTTCTACTTTCAGTCTGGGGGTCATCATTGTCTTACAGATTGCCTTTTTGATTCGTTATTCTGAGCGCACCAATGTGGCCTACAGCAAATTTTTGGACTCTATAGAGTACGATGATTTTTCGCAAACCTATACCTCCAAAGGACTAGGGCGTTCGTTTGATGAATTGAATGAACAGTTTGGTACCGTCATTCAAAAGTTTCAGGAGGTGAGAGCCGAAAAAGAAGCCCAATACCATTATCTCAAAACCATTGTACAACACATAGATATTGGCTTGTTGATTTTGGATCAGAAAGACCACATTCAGTTGATCAACAATGCGGCAAAAAAGTTATTGGGGATTCGTAATTTGAACAACTTGCGACAATTACGAGAAGAGCATCAACCTTTAGTCCACTTTATCCAAACCTTTAATGAAGCTAATAAAACCAGAGAACTGGTAAAGCTCAAGCTGGATGAAGAAATTGCCCAGATAATGGTAAGGGCGACTGCCCTGACCCTCCGGAGCGATTATTACCGGATTATTTCTTTGCAGGACATTCAAAGCGAATTGGACGAAAAGGAAATGGAAGCCTGGCAAAACCTGATTCGGGTACTCACCCATGAAATCATCAACTCGGTAACACCCATTGCGTCATTGTCTACTACGGTACACGAAGACCTGGAGCATTACAAGGTAGAAATTGAGGCCCACAACGAAGATAGCCCAGCTGATCAGGTGATGTTACCTGCCCATTACTTTACCGAATCGCTGGAAGACATTCATCAGGCCATTCGCACCATTCAAAGGCGTTCGGAAGGGCTCATTCGTTTTGTGCAGGATTTTAGAAATTTGACCAAAATACCATTGCCCGATTTGCAAACGTTGTCGGTCAAAGAGCTTTTTGCCACCATCAACACCTTGCTCAAAGAGGATATGAAAAAGCAACAAATCCAGTTTGAGTGTCGTTTGGAGCCCGATGACCTGCAATTGATTGCCGATCCTCATTTGTTGGAACAGGTACTGATCAATTTGCTAAAAAATGCAACCCATGCCTTGGAAGACAAAACCGATAAGCTCATTACAATGCACGCCCAACGTGACAAAACGGGCAAGGTAGTGATCAAGGTACGCGACAATGGAATGGGCATTAGTGAGGAGGCCAAAAAGAAGATTTTTATTCCATTGTTTACCACCAAAAAAAATGGGTCAGGCATTGGTCTCAGTCTTTCCCGACAAGTAATGCGACTGCACGGAGGCAGCATCAATGTACAATCTACTCTCCAGGTAGAAACCATTTTTACTTTGCGGTTTCCTTAAACTACCTATCCGAAAAACAGTGAGTTCATTTAAACTTCAATCAGGTAATTTTGGGAGCTTCGCCCCCTACTTGTACATAACCCACAATCTTATCGTACAATTCGGTGGGGCTGAATGGCTTGGTCAAGTAATCGGTCACTCCGGCCTCGAAAGCACGTTCTCGTTCTTCTACCAAAGCCGAGGCCGTCAAAGCAATGATGGGGGTATCGGCGTGGGCCTCTATTTTACGAATATGATGGGTCGCATCATATCCATCCATTTCGGGCATCTGTAAGTCCATCAAGATCAAATCGTACTCGTTTTGCCGGGCTTGCTCGATGGCCTCAATTCCATTCGAAGCATAGTCTATTGTCAAGTGCCAGGTTTTTAAAAACTTGGCCACGATCAATTGGTTGATCTTGGTATCTTCAACCAGTAAAATATGCTGTCCTTTTGTGTTTTTCAAAGTTTCTCTGTCGTCTATGGCAATAAAATTTCTATTCATCACAAGCATTTATTAGATTTTAACCGAAGTTACGCAGTTTGTTCTAAGTCTACTTATTTCAATGATCATCATTCTTTTTACAAAGGAAGCACTTAGATGATTGACTCTTTTGCTCAATATTTTAAGTCAAAATGCTTCTTTTCTCTATTTTTTGTACGCTTGAAGTATTCCCCTAAGCCATTACAAATAATTTCCAGTAGTCAAACTATGTCTTATTCCGCCAAACTTACGTATTGTTTCTGTATTCGCCTGAGTAAACCATTCAAAAATCAAGTATTGGCTTGATGTTATTGGGTTTTTGCTTGTGTTTCACCTCATTCACATTTTTCTCTATTGCTTCTTTCAAGCCCTCACTTACGCCATTCAAAATTCGTTTTCCCAATAAGTAAACCTACTAAATGACGGTTTAACCAAGATAATAACGCTTCAATGGAGCACTTTCATATCTTTGAACCTTCTAATTGGCCAATACAACTTTATTTTCACTGATTTTAATATACACATTAATCACAACATGTTCGCCCCCTTCTATTTTATAAAACTGTTAATAGCTCCAATAGC
>CALDJV010000938.1 GCA_937899305.1 uncultured Cytophagaceae bacterium | reverse complement strand
CACAATTGGTACATTTCACCAAGCGAGATTGACCAGTGAGGGCCTGTTTGTCGGCCGAAGCTTCCAACGGTGCTGCAATGCCATAAGCCTCAAGTGTTTGGCGTCCGTTTTCTGTAATCCAGTCGGTAGTCCAAGCTGGTGATAGCACCAAGTCTACTTCCGCCCGATATCCTTGATTGGCTAAAGCCATTTTTATGTCGGCAGCCATCACATCCATCGCTGGGCAACCCGAATAAGTGGGGGTAATTTGTACTTTTACCACTCCATCTACCCAATTAACCGTGCGTACTACCCCCATATCCATAATGGACAGTACCGGGATTTCGGGGTCGCTGACTTCCCTCAAAATTGTTTTTATTTTTGCGATCGTTGACATAAGCGAGCTACCAAGACATGTTAGGGTAAGTGCGTTGCATGTATTGCAAATCAGATAAAATGTACCCGAAATGTTCAGAATGAATCCCTCGTTTGCCTCCCGAATGGTGATAACCTTTTTCTGGAATCATCATCGTGGCCTCCTGGAGAGTGGCTTGTATTCGTTGTTCCCAATTGGCTTGTACCTTGGTCAAATCGGCTCCAATGTCCATTCCTTGCATGGCAAGCTCCAATGGGGTGATCTCGAACAATTCAGCAGTATAAGGCCATAAATGATCAATGGCGGCCTGCATGCGTTGGTGACTTTCTTTGGTTCCGTCGCCCAACCTTTTCATCCATTCCGAAGAAAACCGAAAATGGTAGGCGACTTCTTTGATGGATTTCTTGGCAATGGCGGCAATTTGACTGTCTTTACTTTGGGTGAGCTGTTCCAGCAAAGGCAAGTGGTAAGCATCAAAGAAAAATTGTCGTGCCATGATGTAGGCAAAGTCAGTATTGGGTTGTTCTACCAACAGCACATTTCGGTATTGATGAGGATAACGCAAAAAAGCAATGGCATCTTCGCCTTGATGCTGTTCTTGCAGCTTGGCGGCCAGTTGGAAATAATGCCTTACTTGCCCAAACAAATCCAGCGAGATATTGGTGAGGGCAATGTCAGTCTCCAGCGTAGGTCCATGTCCACAGAGTTCCGAGAGCCGATGCCCCAATATCATGGAGTTGTCGCCCAACAGTAAGAGGTATTCATAAATTTTATCTTTCATTGTATCTAATGCTTTTATTTTGCCTGGTTTTAGAAGCAAGGGACTTACATATGTTTTACTTCCTCAGGCAATTTGTAAAAAGTAGGGTGGCGATAAGCCTTGTCCTTGGCGGGATCAAACAGTGCCTCGCCTTGGTCGGGGTTAGAAGCGTTGATGTGCTTCGTGGCCACTACCCAAATACTTACCCCTTCTTGACGTCGGGTATACACATCTCGAGCATTCTCTATTGCCATTTTGTGATCGGCGGCGTGTAAACTGCCAACGTGACGGTGCTCCAGACCATTTTTTGATCTGATAAAAACCTCCCAAATGGGCCATTCATTTTTCATAACATACTCAGTTTGTTGGTGAACATTGTTGGTATAGCGATTTATACCGCTTTTGAAAGTGTTGTCTCAGGGGCTTGCTTTTCGGCGTGGGCCAGGGCTGCTTCCCGTACCCAGGCTCCTTCGTCCCAAGCTTTGTTTCGGGCGGCCAACCGTTCTTTGTTACAAGGGCCGTGGCCTTTGACTACTTGCCAAAACTCCTCCCAATTGATTTCTCCAAAGTCATAATGTCCACGTGCTTCATTCCATTTCAAATCTGGATCAGGGATGGTCAACCCCAATACCTTGGCCTGTGCTACCGTAATGTCTACAAATTGTTGTCGGAGCTCATCATTGGTTTTCAGTTTGATTTTCCATTTCATAGATTGTTCGGTGTGGGTGGAGGCTTCGTCTTTGGGGCCAAACATCATGAGCGAAGGCCACCACCAGCGATTGAGCGATTCCTGAGCCATTTGCTTTTGAGTTTCAGTACCTTGGCAAAGGGTCAGCATAATTTCGTAACCTTGACGTTGGTGAAAACTCTCCTCTTTGCAGATGCGTACCATAGCGCGGGCATAAGGCCCATATGAAGTACGGGTAAGCATGACCTGATTGATGATGGCGGCCCCGTCTACCAACCAACCAATGGCGCCCATGTCGGCCCAACTAAGGGTAGGGTAGTTGAAAATACTGGAATATTTGGCTTTGCCAGTGTGCAATTGTTCAAACAACTCGTCACGACTGATGCCCAAGGTTTCAGCGGCACTATACAAGTAAAGACCGTGGCCGGCTTCGTCTTGTACTTTAGCCAGCAAGGCCACTTTGCGCCGAAGGGTAGGAGCACGGGTAATCCAATTGCCTTCGGGGAGCATGCCTACAATTTCAGAGTGGGCATGTTGAGAAATTTGTCGGATATGGGTTTTACGATATGGTTCGGGCATCCAGTCTCGGGGCTCTATTACTTCGCCCTGATCGATGCGTTCTTGAAATGCTTTTTCTAGTTCTATTAAAGTCATAAAATCAATTGTTTTATTGTTCCGCTTCGCTCATTGCTCTATGGCTAGTTCCTTCGGCTCCGCTCAGGACTTCGGGTTGCGCGAAGCGATGATTAACTTCTATTGTTCTGCTGCGCTTATTGTTACAGCTCTCCTGACGAAGGAAGAACCGACCAAAGGGAGCTCTGCGTAGCTAATCTTGCGCGAGGCGATGATTAATTTGTCTCGCTTTGCGCTACTATGGACTAAAGAAAACTCCCAACTAAAAAACCATGGACTAAAAAACCATTACTAAGTCAGCGAGGCGTCAAAGTCTACCACCACTTTTTCGGAGGTGGGAATGGCCTGGCACGTGAGCACAAATCCATTGTCAATTTCTTCTTGTTCTAATCCATAATTGACGAGCATGTCCACTTCGCCTTCGACCAATTTGGCCCGGCAGGTACAGCATACCCCACCTTTGCAAGCAAAAGGCAAATCTGCGTTTTGTTTGAGGGCAGCATCTAGCACATTGTCTGAATTGCGAGGAATAGAAAACCGGATACTTTTACCCCCTTCCCGGATGGTAATTTCAGACATTAAATGTGGATCACTGGTTGGTTTGGCACGGGTAGTTTTGGGAGCCAGGCCATCGGTGTTGAATAGTTCAAAGTGGATGTTATTGGAGCTGATTCCGATTTTTTGTAAGTAATCTTTGATAAGAAAAATCATCTCATTGGGGCCACAAATAAAGAACTCATCTGTGGCATCTTGAGCAATGACCTTATCAAAAAGAATGGCCAGTTTGTCCTGATCGATGCGTCCGTCCAACAAAGGAATGCCCCGTTCTTCCCGAGTTAGAAAATGAAAAACCTCTAGACGTTCCAGAAAAGTATTCTTCAGTCCCTCCAACGTTTCTTTGAGAATAATGCTTGAGGCTGTTTTATTGATGTAAAACAACTTGAAGGTACTATTGGGCTCGGCCAGCAAATGGGTTTTAATAATAGAAAGAATGGGAGTGATGCCACTACCTGCAGCAAAGGCAACGTAATGTTTAGAATGATCGGGGTTGACTGGTACATAAAATTTTCCGGCAGGTGGCATTACTTCCAAACAATCTCCAGCCTGGAGTTGGTCGTTGGCAAAAGTTGAGAATCGCCCTGCGTCTATTTTTTTGACCGCTACTTTCCATTCATCATCCAACGGAGAGCTACACAAAGAATACGAGCGACGGATGTCTTCTCCATCGATCTCCTTTTTGAGGGTGACATATTGTCCTTGGGTAAACTTAAAAGTTTCCTTGAGGGCTTCAGGAACAAAAAATGTCAACACGACCGAATCGGAGGTGGTGCGGTGGATCTCGGATACTTTGAGTGGGTGAAAATTTGCCATAAACTAATTTTGTTTTCTGTTTAACTAATGATTATTAGTTAGAGGGTCAAAAAAATAGACATTGCCTTGAGACCTGTCATTCATGTAGCGTAGCTTGTGCCTCACGATATTGAGACATTGACCACTTTTCTCTATACTGTACAATTAGAACTTGTTTGACTAATGATTGTTTTTATAAAACTAATGATTATTAGTTGTAAAGTCAAAAAAAAGAGTATTTATCTTTTTTATTATTCTTTTAATATACCATTCAGAATGATTGCCTTGACACTGACCTCTAACTCTACTCGGTTAAATGACTTGTATTTGGCACACCAAGCATACAGAGACCGCAATGAAGAAAGCATCATAAATCTCAACAAATTGATTTCTCGATCTATTACTACCCCATCTTCAATGCTCTGAACCAGTATTTCCTGAAAATCGTTGTCATAACGATCGCGTAATTCTACGTACTTTTCCTGGTCAGTTTTGGCCAGGTGTACCCACTCGTTGAGCATCAATGCCATGGCGTCTGGATTCTTCAAGGTCAATTCAATGTGGAGCGAAATCACGCGTTCGAGCTTCTGCAAGGTGTTTTCAGAAGAAGTCTTGATTTCCTGCATGCGGTCACAAAACTCCTGAGCATTGCTGAGCAACAAAATAGAGAGGATTTCATTCTTAGACTTGATATGATTGTACAAACTTGGTCCCTCCATTCCAATGGCCGATGCAATGGCTTGTAACGTAGTGCCTTTGAATCCATTTTTATGAAATAATTTGGCCCCAGCATTCAAAATTTGCTGCTTTCTCGAGTGTAAATCGGTATTATTGGTCATAAGTGCGGTGAATTGAACCTTCAAAAAGTCAAGATTGAATTATATACATACTTCGGGAAGAAATCAACCGTTTCTAAACATTTATTTTTCTATCGGTGCTTTTCGCCAGTCTACAATTCGACTCAACTTCCCTCCCTGACTCATCGGGATTTCTCCAGGATTTTTCAGAATCACATTCATAGACAACCCAATCGAGTCCTTGATTTTTTTCGAGAACACATGGCTCAAACTTTCATCCTGAACATTTACCCCATTTTTTACCTCAGCGTGTACTTCCACTGCATCCATGGTTCCTTTTCTTTTGACGTGAAGCTGGTAATTGGGTACCAAGAAGTCCATTCCATTGATGACATCTTCTACCTGGGTATGAAACAGGTTGACTCCTCGAATGATCAACATGTCATCGGCACGCCCTTTAATAGGAGACATTTTGATATGGGTGCGTTTGCCATTTTTGTCGTAGTCGATGGAGCAAATGTCGTTAGTCCAGTAGCGCAAAATAGGCAAGGCCTGTTTGGTAAGCGTAGTAAATACCAATACGCCTTCTTGGCCATAGGGCAAAGGTTTGCCGGTATTTTTGTCTACTACTTCAGGGAAAAAGTGGTCTTCCCAAATGTAACTCCCCGTACCTTGTTCTTCAAAGTCCTCTTGAGATACGCCCGGTCCAATGATTTCACTCAACCCATAAATATTACTTGCTTTTACATTGAGCCCAGTTTCTACTTGAGTCCGGATGGCTTCGGTCCAGGGCTCGGCACCCAAAACGGCATATTTTAGCGCCAAGTGTTGGGTATCGATGCCACGCTTGGCAAATTCATCCGATAGGGTTTGGGCATAAGAGGGTGTACAGCAGATGACTTCGGGCTCAAAGTCTTGCAGAATGGTCAGTTGCCGTTCGGTCATTCCACCCGAAACCGGAATCACTGCCATGCCCAATTTGGTAGCGCCTCCGTGCATCCCCAGTCCTCCGGTAAACAGGCCATACCCATAAGCATTGTGGAGTTTCATTCCAGGACGAGCCCCAGCACAAGCCAGTGATCGGGCAACCACTTCGTCAAATACCTCCAAATCGTCTTGGGTGTACCCTACTACGGTGGGTTTCCCCGTGGTGCCGCTCGAGGCATGGATGCGGCGTACGTTGTCCATCGGTTCGGCAAACAAGCCAAAGGGGTAATGGTCTCGCAAGTCGGTTTTTTTAGTAAAAGGAAGCTTGGATAAATCTTCCAACCCTTTGATATCATTCGGGTGAATTCCTGCTTCGTCCAGTTTTTTCTTGTAAAAAGGGACCTTGTGATAAACTCGTTGGAGCAGGTTTACCAGTCTTTCGGATTGTAGCTTCCGGAGTTGTTCCAACGGAAGCGTTTCCATTGCTTTGTTATACATCAACATGTTCGCCCCCTTCTATTTTATAAAACTGTTAATAGCTCCAATAGC
>CALDJV010000937.1 GCA_937899305.1 uncultured Cytophagaceae bacterium | reverse complement strand
CTACTCGGTATATCGTGGGAGCTACAAAAGAACGACCCGAAATACCAACATAGGCACCCGGTCTATTACAGGATCTAAGCGCAAATCACGTGATTTACGCTTTCTCAACTATGGTTTTTTTATTGGTGCCTCTAGTACAAAATTTATTGCTGACTTTTCCAGTTCGGTTGGAGGTTCGCCCACCGATACTGCCAGTACCGTAGCTCGGTTAGTCACTCCTCAAAGTTCCATTGGATTTTCGCTGGGCTTTGTTATGAACTTTAACATTGATAAAACCTGGGCAGTACGTTTACTCCCCACATATAGTATCTACGAACGCAGCATCAATTATAATTTTGCCGACTCTAGTTCCGTGAGTCAAGTAGTAGCAACCAACATGGTAGAAATCCCGTTGTTGCTCAAATACCGCTCACAATTGAGAGGAACCAAAGGGATGTATATGGTAGCGGGTGTAAAGCCAGCCTTTTCGGTATCGGCCCAACAAGCCGAAGATGCCGAAGTTTTACGCGTATCTAATACCAACATATCCATCGAATATGGTTTTGGATTTGACGTACACTTTTCGTTTTTCCGATTTTCTCCCGAACTTAGATTTTCTCATGGTATTGGTAATATGTTGATTCAAGACAACAATCGTTTAACTACACCAATTAAAACGTTATTGACTCATAATGTATCTTTGTTCTTGCATTTTGAATAATTAAGCAACATCGTTGATTAGTGAATCTACTAAAATAACTTGTGCCACTATACTTTATCTCTTGCAGTAATACTTCGTCAAAAAATAACACCAATAGCGCTGCTATTAGCTCATTTTTTAGACTTGTCTAACCACAAGATATTTTGTAATATTAGCTCAATTTATTTTTTCCGCTTCACTTATGATAACAAAGCAAGCAATTCTTGTGGTAAGGTCTGCCAAGAATTACTTGCTTTTTTTGTACGCTTGGTCTAAAATCTAATCTGCTACTATTTTTTGATTAAAACCACCAATCGTTTATATTGAATCATTATACAAAAAACCTTTTTTGAGTTTATGACTAACAAAGTAGCACTAATTACTGGAGCAAGTTCGGGTATAGGTAAAGCAACAGCACAGGTTTTTGCTGATTATAAATTTGATGTAATTATCTGTGGCAGAAGGCAAGATCGTATAGAAGAGTTGGCCGATGAACTCCAAACCAAGGTCAATGTCTATTCTCTTATTTTTGATGTGAGAGATAAAAATGCTGTAGCCAAGGCCATTGATTCGCTGCCCAACAGTTGGAAAAACATTGATATTCTAGTAAATAATGCGGGTAATGCCCACGGTCTGGCTCCTATCCACGAAGGTGATATAGAAGATTGGGACGCTATGATTGACATCAATGTAAAAGGATTGCTGTATGTAACCAAGGCCATTGTACCCCAAATGGTGCAAAGAAAAACCGGACATATTGTACATGTGGGGTCTATTGCTGGCATTGAAGCCTATCCCAATGGTAATGTGTATTGTGCTTCTAAACACGCGGTAGATGCCATTAACAAAGGAATGCGCATGGATTTGCACCAACATGGTATACGGGTTTCTGCCATCAATCCTGGCTTGGTGGAAACGGAATTTTCTCAGGTAAGATTCAAAGGCGATACCCAAAAGGCCGACCAAGTATACCAAGGCTACCAACCGCTTACTGCCCAAGACATCGCCGAAACGATTTTGTTTATGGTTACCCGACCTGCTCATGTCAACATCGCCGATCTGCTCATTTTACCCACCGACCAGGCCGCATCCACCATGGTGCATAAAACGAATTAAGAAGCTCCTAGTTTGGTAAGAATTTCACCATTGAGTTCGTGCTTTCCTTCGAAAGTAATGACCTCTGGTGAAATTTTTTTATCCAGCATTTTTTGTTGCTCCTCTTCAAATTGAACCTGCTTAATCAACTCGTCTTGTAAACCATACACGAAATACAATCGTTTATCCTGGAGTATCGCCTCTGTTTTAGAAAAATCAACGTCGGGAGGAAAACCTCCAGCCCACATAATGAGTTTATCAAACTGAATTTTTTGATCATAAACCCATCTCACTGCCGTGGCCACTCCTTGCGAAAACCCCAATACTGTCGAGGTAGCATCACGGGGTATTTTTTGACTCCACGCTTCGTATATTTGATTCAAGTAGGCCAAATAATCTTCAATTTCGTGCAGACGGTCCTCTTTGGTCATCCAGGTAGCCCCTACTCTTTGATGCCCAGGCAAGTAAAAACGGGACAAGCCCTCAGGCGCGATCACAAAATGTTTGTGCGGATCCAATCCTTCAAACTTTTTCAAAAAATACCTTACTAATTGTCCATACCCGTGGCACGCCCACCATACCTGCTCGGTTGCCTCTGACAACACCCCATAAGTACTGTATTGTGCAGTACGATTTACTTTGATGTGATAATTATTAATCATTAGATAATTAATTGGTATCGAACAAAAAAACAGGCGTAGTAACTAATTAGCTTTACTCCTGTTTTAAAGTCATAACATTTTATATATGGTATTATCTTCGCCTAAACCCTAGCACACCAGCTCCACAATAGTTTCTGGTGTTTTGAAATTCAAACGTAAAATAATACACTCCAGTTACCTTGGGATTAAATCCCACCGTAGAGTGGAACTTCTTTTTATTCTCGTCGTAACTATTGAGCAATGTTTTTCCACTGGAAGTAGATATGGTAACCGATATACCTTTTGCATCGGCCCTTCTATTGGCCATCGTCAAAATATAAGCGGTTCCTCTACTTAATATGTAGGAATACTTGATTTTTGTCTTCACTCCCCCTTCTCCATTCAAAGGATAACTTTTTAAAAATGTATACCCCTTTTGGCGTTGCAAAGCAGTAATACACTTATCCTTGAATTGTTTCATGTTACATTTCTGAGCAAATACTGGTTGGCTATACATACCTACCACAAACAAGGTTCCCCAAAGTAATCTTCTCATCATGAGTCAATATTTAACCTATTATTTTCTCCCTTATGTCTTTTGACTTAGCATAAATTTTCTCTAAGTCTTTGGGATCAATTTTCAAGTCCGTTTTTTGTTTTTTGGATGAATAAACCAATATATTCAATTTACCCATTCGTTCTACTTTGTATTGGGTTTTTACTTTTGTCCCACCCTTCAATTTAAAGTTTACAAATAACTTTCGCAAATCTTTTAACTCACCTATTAATTTCTTCATCTCCTTCCCTTTTTTGTATTTATTCAATACAGTCAAAAGGCGATCTAAAATTACTTTTTGTTGAGCAATTTGTTCATTCAATTCTTTGATTTCAAACTGTTTGGCAGCATTGGGTCGTTGACGGGCTACTGCACAAGTTAAATACAATGTCTCTAACCAACCACCGGTTAAAATCAGGGCAGATAATTCAGCTTTCTTTTGTTCCCAAAGGTCATTGTTCATTTTCTCAAATGTACCACTGGTTTCAGCAAGCAAGGCATTCAGGTTATTCTCTAAGGCCAATGTAGTAATGGCCCCCAAATCCATATGTTTGCCTAAATTCAAGCCATCCGCCATTGATTTCACTGCACTTAGGTAACCAAAGGCATTTTGATTATTTTGGTAAATATTGATGTAGCCCAAATCTGTACTATAAATCCCTAGGTTCAAGGCTTTTTTATAGTCATCGGTATACTTACTCTTGTTATCGGCGGGATTCAAAAGCTTCTCGTTATACTTCAATCCAGCTTTTTTGATAATACTGGATACTTCCACAGGCGAAGGGAAAGACTGAATAATTTTGTTCAATACTTCCGTTTTTTCGGTTTTCTGAGCCCAGCCCCAAGAAGTAATCAATACACTGAATGCTATAATTTGTAGTATCTTTTTCATTAGTAAAATGTATATCCTTATAGAATAGAGCTAATTTTCTGAAAAAAAGTATTATTAATAATAAGAAACAATTTTTTATTTCACAATCTTTTTCCGAATCTTGGCGGTCGTATCCAAAATCATTTTGAGATCATTTGGGTTTATTTTAATCTCACTCGTGTTGTTATCTACAACTTCTAACACTCCACCTACTTCCTTAGTAGAGGTCTTTCCTTCCTTATAATCAATTTTTAAGTTTCCGTATAGTTTTTCTAGTTGAGCCAAATCAGCCGTGAGCTTCACCATGTCAGCATCAGTATATTTCTTTAAAATTGGCATCAATTGCTTCAAAACCAACTGCTGTTCGGCAATTCTAGTATCCAATATCTTACTCTTCTTCTTTTTGGCCACTTCACAAGTCAAATACAAAGACTCAATCCATCCCCCTACCAACATCACTACCGAAAGTTTATCATTATCATTTTTTTGAAAATGTCCGTTTATTTTTTCAAAAGTACGCGTAGTTTCATCCAACAACGCATTTAAGTCATTTTCCAGCGCCAGTTTGGTAATGTTTGCATAGTTGATATACTTACCAATACTTAAAGATTCTGCAATTTTTCTAACACTATTTAAATACATAAATGCATCTGTGTTTTGCTTGTAAATTGCGGCATACCCTAAATCGGTACTATAAACACCCAAGTTTAAAGCACGCGCAAACTTACTACTATAGCCTTCTGCTTTATCCGATGAATTCAAAATTGATTTATCATAGGCAGCTCCTACATCCTTTATCAAAGCAGATAGTTCTACTGGAGAAGGCATAATATTACTCAAAATTTCACCATTACTTTGTTGTGCTTGTGCCCCTATTACACAAAAACATAGCAATGCCCCTAACAGTGATTTTTTATAGAAGTGAGAAAAAGTAATTTTATTCATAACACTAACATTATTTTGGTTTATGACTTCATCATCCGTTTTTAAATAAGCATCAAGATGAATAGATATCGATGTTTTTAAGTCAATTAGATTAGTTGATTTTGATTAGTTTTATTGATGGAAGCACTAAACAAATCTCTTACAAAAACGATATTTAGTAATAACTATTGTAGTAATGATTGATTTTGCCTCAATTTAGTAATTTTTTGGCATAATATAGTTCTTATGAGAGTATGTTTAGTAATTATAACTTGGGCTAAAAAAACGGCTTTTAGATAGCAATTATTTATCTTAAATGCATCATTTTAAAACGAATTCTTTTGATGGCTTTGAGCATTTTTCTTAGTCTTCTTTTGCTCAGTCTGCTGTAGTCAGGCTTTCCATTTTTGCCAATTACTTTGGCTTGTTTGATCACTTTGTCAATACTTAAAACTTCCTGTTTCACCAAGCCAATCAATTTATTCTTGTCAAAATTGCGGTACATATAGATCAATTGCTCGATGATAAGCGCTTGCTCTAGTAGCCTATGCTTTAAATCTATTTTGTTTTTTTTGATGGTTTCTGATAGCATCAAATACATAGATTCGACCCAATCGCCTGAGTAAATCAAAATCAATTGTTTGATTTTGCCTTGTTTGAAGCAATAATCTTTAATCTGTTCGATGAATGATCCAGTCCTAAAAACCAAATAGTCCAGGTCTTTGGATTTATTGACGTATTGGTACAAGCTGGTAAAGCTAGAGATCGTTTTCACTTGCAGGCTATCCATCAATACTTTCATTTTAACCAAAAAGCTCCTTGCTCGCTCTCTTTTGCCGTACATTTCGGCATATAGCACCTTAGAACTCATCGCACCAAGGTTCATCGCCATTACCTCAGGCGAGGCAATCTGTTGAAACTTTATTTTCTTTGGCTTTTTATTCAGTTTTTGATTGAAATCACATTTTTGTTGCTTCAACAATAGATAAGCTTCTTGTGAAGTAGGCAAGGATTTGATGATATCAAAAGCTTCAATATTCTGAAGTTTAGATTGTGCATTTACCTTAACAATAGAGAGCCACATATTGAGATAAACCATTCCCAGGATCACCCAACAATGCCTATGCCTACCAAGCCATTTAAAAAAACTCACTGGATTCATTTGAAGCTTACTTATAAAATAAAAAAACTCAGCCTTTTCATAAAAGACTGAGTTTCTTATTGATATATATAAAATCATTAGTGAGCGGTACATTATTTGTCAAGTCTTCCCAAGAATTCTAATA
>CALDJV010000936.1 GCA_937899305.1 uncultured Cytophagaceae bacterium | reverse complement strand
ACTGCTATTTCCACGAAGGGTTCTGTAATTTAAAAGGCCAAAGTCGAGATTAGTACCCAAGGTATATTTGGAACATTGTGTTTCTATGAAGGAGCTGAGGTAGCAGACGACCTCTGTAGTTCTTCTTCTACCATTGGAGTAGGTACTTGTGGGCAACCTTTTAATATTACTGATCAATTTATCAATGGTGAAGGAAGGCTCGCTCCTACTACCTGCAGTGGTACCAGTGTGACGGCTACCACTACTAGTTACAAAGATGGCTGGAAAAACTTTGTCGCTTTAAACAATAGAACACGCATTGAATACAACACAACCAGCGGGCAAGATGCCGTACTGGAAGTATATACTGGTGACTGCAACGCCTTGAGTTTAGTAGCCTGTACCAATGCCGTAGCCGGGAGTGGCTCGGAGGTAATTGAGTTCAACAGTAATCCTACCCAGATATACTTTATCCGGGTCGTTAATATTACCAATACCGCAGACATGAACGGGGAAATATGTGTCACCAATGTATTGGTGGACGATGTATGTAGTAGCTCTGATACCAAAGAGATCTTAGTAGGGGCTTGTAATCAGCGCATCGATATTTTGAGCACTTATGATACCGGAGCCGGAAACGCCTCAGGATTTGGCACTAGCTGTGGAGGTGGCCTGACCGTCGCTAAGGATGTATGGTTTAAATTTACTGGAAACGGCGGAAATATTACCTTGCAATACGAAAATCTGGAAGCTACCAGCAACCCTTTGATTGAGGTGTACACTTTGAGTTTAACCACTTGCCCTACTGATGCCTCTAGCGCGGTCAATTGCGTCAACGATTGTAACACCTCTTCTATTCAGACCGAAACCGTGACCGTCAATAGCACCATCAATGGCCGCACCTATTTTGCCAGAATTGTCAATTTGGATGAAACTCAGATGACTGGTTACCTATGTATATATAATAGTAGTGCGATTCCTCCCGCTACCGTAACCGATCGTTTACCAGGCAATACTTGCGCAGTAGCTACTAGCATTGATGTAGGTGACTGTGGATTGAGGGTAAACATTCCGGTAAGTGCGGGTTGTGTAGCTTCACCTTCTCATTTTACCAACTCTGGAGTAACCCTTGGGGGAAGCTGTGCGGCACTTACTCCCGATGCCGATGCCTGGATGAGCTTTACTGCCACTGCTGGACAACAATACACTATAGAATTTGACAACAACAACCAATTGGCCAGCCCATCCAATGATGTGGCTTTGGCAGTATATGACGGTACTTGTGCTTCGCTCAACTTTCTGGACTGTATCAATAGTCTTGTGGGTAACAATGACAAAGGAGTTGAAAAATTGACTTTTACCGCGCCAAGTAGTGGAACCGTGTTCATTCGGATTATGAATGTATCAGGTAATAGCACTTCTACTTACGGAAAATTATGTTTGTATAGTGGAGACAGCAGGGCCGCTGACTTGTGTACCAATGCCACGGTGTTTAGCATAGGTGATGTAGATCAACAATTCAATATTCAAAACAGTTTTGGGCTGGATACTCCACCTGCAGCGGGTATTACCAACTGTGTATTTGCTACGGGTAGCAATGCGGCCCAAAAAGACGGCTGGGCTCGTTTTACTACCGGAGTTACTGCAGACACCATCAGTATTACTTACAACAATGATGATGGCGATGCGGTGATTGAGCTTGATCCTGATGTAAACAATGCCGCAGTAGTGGTATATGAAGGAAGCCCTTGTGGCAGTGGTGCCCCGGTCATTGTAGGGTGTGCCAATAGTGTAGGCGAAGGAACAGAGTCATTGACTTTTGCCGTAAAACCCGCCACTACTTATTATGTAAGGGTAATGAGTACTCGCTTTAGTAGTACAATGCAAGGCAAATTGAGCATCTTTAACTTCGAGACTTGCCAGTTGGGTAGTGAACAGGTAAGGGATGGGGATTTCACTGGTTTTCCCAAAAACTCGATAGAGCTGGGCAATACTTTTACCTATACCCCGGCTAGTCTTCAAGATGCCCAACGAAAGCATGTATTTGCTACCGAATATGGTTATCGCCAACACACCGGAGTACACAACGAAATGGGTGGTCCCACTCACTACTCGGTAGCCACCAGTGCGCGCAAGTTATTTGGGGCTTTTTTCTGCTATGGTTATGGTTACAATGGCTGGGGCGGACGAAATAATGCCTATTGCAATGCAGGTGGAAAAGGATTGGGAACTGAAGCTTGTCCTCAGGTAGCCGCTCCCCCCGAAACAAACAATGATGCTAATTTCTTGATTGTAGATGGAATCAACGCACGATCCAAGGTTTGGTGTCAGACCATCCCTATGCCTACCGGAACCAATCGTTTCTTTGTGTTTTCGGGTTGGTTCAATAGTTTGATTCCCAGTGATCGAAGTAATTTGGATGACCCTCAGATACGAGTGACCATTTGCGAAGGCCGCGGTTTATACGATCCATTTCTGAGTCCTGCCGCCAACGACGCTGCCGGAAATTTGCCAGGGGTTACCCTCTCTTATACTCAAGCCAATACCGCTGGCTTGTATACAGGTATTCACGCCATTACCACTGACGAGCAAACTGCTGACGTAATGCACCGACCTATTCACCCTGGTATCAGCGGAGGGAACCGAGGTAATCCGAGTAGTCCTTATGGAGCTGCGGTAAGTTGTAACCCCGCCAATTTAAAAGTAATCAACTCTGATGTGTTTTTGCCCGAAGCGCCTGATAACTGGCAAGCCATGCAGTGCATTTATAAGGTCCCCGACGATGTTACCCACGTCAATTTGTGCCTGGAAAATATTTCAGCTACTCGAGTAGGAAACGATTTTGGAATTGATGTGTTATCGTTTCGTCAGTGTACAAATGGAGCTGCGATTGGTGCTACCCTTGATCGCATCAGTTGTGAGTTGGGAACAGATGCAACCGTTTTGGGAATCCCATTGTCTACTCAGCTGGTTCATTTTGATGGTAAACTAAAAGGCAATAATGTGTTGCTCAACTGGATAGTCAATGTCGAGACCAATGTGAGGGTGTATGAGGTACAAAGAGCGGTATCAGGGGGTAAATTTCAAACCATTGGAAAAGTAGCCGCCCGAGGTAGTCAGGGGCAACCCATTGTATACGATTTTGTAGACAGAGATTTGCCACTGGGACAACAATTTGTGTATTACCGATTAAATGTAGTAAACTACGATGGTACCCACGGATTTAGTCCTATTGTGGACATCAAGATTGAGTCTATCAACCAACTTCAACTTACTCTGTCTCCCAATCCAATAAAAACTGGGGAAACATCTCAATTGATTTTTGATGCTCCGCAAGCTGGCTCGGGCACCATTAGTGTGATCAATTTGTTGGGGGCCATCATCAAGAGCCAAAACATGACCATCAACAAAGGGAAAAATAGTATAAGCATTGATACTCAAGGCCTCAAGGCGGGGGTTTACCTGATCAAGCTTCATACTGGACAACTTCAGGAAGCCAAAAGATTGGTCATTGTTGACTAAATCAACCATCCATCTTTATATTTAAAATAATGGACTTGTCTTTTTTATATATAACATGTTCGCCAAATACTGTGAATTATTATTGGTAAAAAAAAGGGGAT
>CALDJV010000935.1 GCA_937899305.1 uncultured Cytophagaceae bacterium | reverse complement strand
AAAAAAATAGAGATTGAGTACCAAAAACTCCATTAACAAAAATAAAAAAAATACTCGGCTAGCCGAATATTTTCAGGAGAATTTGTGGGTATGCTAAATATGCACAGATGCATCAGGCTTGACAGACATTGGTGATTGTTTTGTTGAGGAGAGGATTGTACTACATTTTGAAAAAAAACAACAAAAATCCCTTTTACAATATCCATATATTATAAAAGGGATCAATAAAAGCTTAGTAATTACAATTAGATCTGCGACATCTTAATGGTATTGGTACGTTGTCGCTTGGCAATGGGCATACTGGCCAAGTTAATGCAAATATCCCCTTTGTTGAGGTGCCCTTCTTGCTGAAGTAGTCCCAATACCTCGTCAAAAGTATCATCAGTAGAGGTAAACTTGTCATAATAAAAAGCCCTTACTCCCCAAACCAGACTCAAGCGGTTGAGCAGTTTACGATTGGCCGTAAATATAAAAATATGTGCCTTGGGGCGGAAACGAGCCACCTGAAAAGCGGTGTACCCCGATTGAGTCATACCCACAATGCCTTTAGCATGGGTATCTTGGGCCAATACACAGGCTGCCGCAATGATGCTGTCATTATAATAAGTGGGAGACTTACGGTGCAGTACCTCTTTTTTATGGTAAATACTCTCACTTTTTTGCTCCATAATCCGGATGGTCTCATTCATCGTACGCACCGTTTCCAGTGGATACTTACCCACCGCAGTTTCTCCGCTGAGCATCAACGTATCGGCACCATCCATTACCGCATTGGCAATGTCATTGGTTTCGGCGCGAGTAGGGCGAGGGTTGTCAATCATACTTTCCAGCATTTGAGTAGCAATGATGACGGGTTTGCCTACTTGACGACATTTTTGAGCGATCAATTTTTGAATCAAAGGTACTTCCTCAATTTTCACCTCTACTCCCAAGTCTCCACGGGCTACCATAATGGCATCAGATGCTTCAATAATGGCATCTATTTGATCAATGGCTTCTGGTTTTTCTACCTTGGCAATGACCTTTATTTCTTTGCCCTGTTGCTTGATGATGTGCTTCAATAGCAATACATCGATGGGCGAGCGTACAAACGACAAAGCAATCCAGTCTACCTCTTCTTCCAGGCCAAACATCAAATCTTTGGTATCTTTTTCGGTCAACGAAGGAGAAGATATATTGGTACTAGGAAGGTTAATTCCTTTTTTAGACTTCAATTGTCCACCGTATATCACCTCAGCAACGACCTCTTTGTTTCTTACCTCCAATACTTTTAGTTCGATCTTACCATCATCAATCAAAATCTGATCGTCCGGTTTTACATCGTTTACAAAAGCTTTGTAAGTGGTGCTAATTTTTTTAGCCGTAGACTTAATAGGTTGGGTCGTAATTGTTACTTTTTTTCCGGCTTTCAAAAACTCCTGATCAGAAGCAACTTCTCCCAGGCGAATTTTAGGACCTTGCAAATCCTGTAGAATACATATATTTAAGTTATGCTCTTTATTTAGCTCACGAATATATTGAATCACCTTTTTGTGCTCTTCGTGGCTTCCGTGTGAGAAATTCAATCTAAATACATCGGTACCTTCCTGAACCATTTCCAATAGTTTTTCTTTGGTATTAATGGCGGGACCCACAGTTGCGATTACTTTTGTTTTGTTGAAAAATGGTTTCATCTTATCTATCTTATGTGTTTTTGTCTCAATTTAGTTATGGGGAGAATTTTTTGTACAATGGCCGCAATATGCATCAAATTTTGATCAATTTGTACTACTATTTTGTAAAAAGCTACAATATATTGGTAATGTGAAGATAATTAGCGCCATTTACGATCATTTTTTAACGCTTTGTCTTTGCGATCCAGTGATTGACAAACCAGCACTAAGGCTCAAAATTATATTTTGCGTTTTTTTGTGATGTCCAAAAATAATATGGATGTTTGGATTCACAAAAAAGATAATTCAAGGTGTTTTTGCCAAATAACTATCCAAAGAAAGCAATATTTAACAATAATATAATTTCCAGCGAATCAGATCACGAATCGTTAAAATAGTTTGATAATATTGTTTTTAATGCATTTCTTTGCAGAGTTTTTTTAACTAAACTATTATTGAAAATGTCAGAAATTGCAAAAAAAGTTAATAATATCATTATTGATAAACTTGGTGTTGAAGAGTCAGAGGTTACTCCAGAAGCAAGCTTCACTAATGATTTAGGGGCTGATTCTTTGGATACTGTCGAACTGATCATGGAGTTTGAAAAAGAGTTTGAAATTTCTATTCCTGACGATCACGCAGAAAATATTGGAACCGTGGGACAGGCCATTACCTACCTAGAAGAGAACGTAAAGTAAAAAATAAACTCTGTTTATGAATTTAAGACGAGTTGTAGTAACTGGATTAGGCTCACTCACTCCCATCGGTAATACTGTACCTGAGTTTTGGGAGGGTTTAAAGAATGGGGTAAGTGGGGCTGCTCCAATTACTAAGTTTGACGCAGAAAAATTCAAAACTAAATTTGCCTGTGAGGTAAAAAACTTCAACGTTGAAGACCATATTCATCGTCGTGATGCACGCCGGATGGATATTTTTACCCACTATGCATTGGTGGCTTGCGAAGAAGCCATCCAAGATGCACAAGTAAACCTAGATAGCATCAACAAAGATCGAGTAGGAGTTATCTGGGGGGCAGGTATTGGTGGTTTGAAGTCTTTCCAGGACGAAGTAATGGGATTTGCCCAAGGCAATGGAACTCCTAAGTTTAGTCCGTTTTTTATACCTAAAATGATTGCTGACCTAAGTTCGGGTCACATCTCTATAAAATATGGCTTTCGAGGGCCAAACTACGTAACGGTTTCGGCTTGTGCATCGGCTACCAATGCCATGGTAGATGCTTTCAATTACATCCGCTTGGGTAGAATTGACATGGCCGTTTCGGGAGGCTCAGAAGCAGCAGTAACCGAAACAGGTATTGGAGGCTTCAATGCTTTGAAAGCACTTTCTGAAAGAAACGATTCTCCAACTACTGCTTCTCGCCCTTTCGACAAGGAACGAGATGGCTTTGTACTTGGAGAAGGTGGTGGAGCCATCATACTAGAAGAATACGAACACGCCAAGGCACGTGGTGCTAAAATTTATGCTGAATTGGTAGGTGGCGGTATGTCTTCTGATGCTCACCATCTTACTGCTCCTCATCCTGAAGGGCTAGGAGCAATCAAGGTGATGCAAGATGCATTGAATGATGCTGGGATAACTGCCGAAGCCATTGATTATATCAATGTACACGGTACTTCTACTCCTTTGGGAGACTACAGCGAAGCTTTAGCCATTCAAAAAGTATTTGGTGAACACGCTTATAATCTTAATATTAGCTCTACCAAGTCAATGACTGGGCATTTGTTAGGAGCTGCTGGCGCAATAGAAGCCGTAGCGACTATTTTGGCAATTCAACATCAAGTTGTTCCTCCTACCATCAACCATTTTACGGATGATGAGCAATTTGACAAAAAGTTGAATTTTACCTTCAACAAAGTTCAGGAAAGAGAAATAAATTATGCCATGAGCAATACCTTTGGTTTTGGCGGACATAATTTTACCTTAGTTTTTAAAAAATTAGAAATGTAGTGATTTTTAGATTTATATCTAAACTACTTAAAAAACATACCGAAGAAGAAAAACGGCTTGCCAATTCTATCAAGAGAATTATTGGACACAAGCCGTTTAACCTTTCTCTTTATCAACTTGCCCTGAGCCACACTTCGGCTTCCAAATCGCTGCAAGATGGATTCAAAGAGTCTAATGAACGCTTAGAGTATCTGGGTGATGCTATTCTAGGCGCAATAGTAGCCGATTACCTATTCAAAAAATATCCATTCAAAGAAGAAGGTTTTTTGACTGAAATTCGAGCGCGAATTGTTAATCGGGAATCTTTGAACCAATTGTCTCGCAAAATGGGTATCCAGGACTTGATCAAGTTTGAGGGAAGCCGTAGAAACAATTTTACTTACAAATCTATGGGAGGTGATGCTCTAGAGGCATTGGTTGGAGCGGTCTATCTGGACAAAGGCTTCCATTACTGCCGTAAATTTGTAGTAAGGAAAATTGTGATGGGCCACTTAGACTTGGGAGAAATCATCGAGAACAACCAAAACTACAAAAGTATTGTAATCGAGTGGGCTCAGAAAAACAATCGGGAGCTACGGTTTGAGATTGTGAAAGAGGAAGGATCCAAACATCAACGACAATTTGTAGCACAGGTTATCATAGACGAAGAACCAGTTGCCAGCGGTACTGGATTTAGCAAAAAGAAAGCTGAGCAAGCCGCTGCCGAAAAAACTTGCCGTACTTTGGAGTTGGTCAATACTAAAAAAAGCTAGAAAATGTGCTGTGGTTTTGCTTCATGAAAAGTTTGTAGGGTAGCAGGGTGAGCAAAATTGCCCCTAATTACGCAACTGCTACCTGAAGAGTGAGCACCTAAAAACTACAACCTTCCAAAGTGAATTTAATGGTATAATCACCGGTTAGTGAAGACACCTAAGTAAGGTGAAGAAGTGGATTTCAGAGCATCTTAACTCTGATAATTGATAAGTTGATTGATTCTTATTCCTTTGTTAGGATTTTTTCTCTTTTGTGTAACGTATGAGACAGACAGATGGTTTCATAGCGAGGCAAGACAAGCACAAATATGCCTTGGTAATAGTGTATGATTGATGCTAATTCTTAAACATGATCGGTAAAAAATAACTGTAATCAGGTCTCGAAAGTCAATGCCTCCTTTTCCCCTTTTTGGTCAGCCAATCATTTACAATTTGATACACCTCCCTTTGTTGCAAGTATTGGGCATCCAGTGCTTCTTGGTCAATCCTAATATGGTATTCGACATTTTGAACTGAATCGTGATAATATATCAAACTAAAGTATACTTGATGTTTGCCTCCACCCGAACCTGAAGGGAGTATTTCGGAATGCCATTCGGCTTTAGTTACTTGTTTTTTAGAAATATAGATCGGTTTTTTATTTGCCAATCGTGGACGGTAAATGAGTGCATCGGTGGCTAACCACAAACCAAAATATACCCGTTGTTTTTTGTGGCCTTGCTTTATTTGGATGGCTCTCATAAAATTGGTGAATAGGTTGATTCCCCAAATAAAAAAAGCGATCAATAGAATGAGGACAATCAAAACGGCCACCACCAATACAATGGTGTCGCTTATACTAGAAGAATCAGAAAAATTATCCTGAAAAAATAGCAAATCTACTATAGCAATGACTCCCCAAATACTGGCAATGAATCCTGGAATGCCTAATAAAACCGTCCCAAGCAAATACATCCAGAAGTTGGTAGATGTTGGATAAAAATCCTTGAGATTTTGAGTATTAAAACCTTCTTTCAATTGTTTTTGACAGGAAATTGGAAAGTCTTTCCACGAATGATATACCTGCATTTTTCTAAATCGTTTGATTAAAGAACCTGGTTGAGTTGGTTTTAGCGCCTTGTTGATGACCTGCTTCAATGCCTCGTTCGATGATAATGACGCCTGACAAACCGTTGCGTACCTCTTTTATAACGAGCCAGAATGGTTTTTACTACATCTGCTGAAAACTCCTTACGGAGTAGTTTTTCAATGACAAGCAATTCCGCAAGGGGAGGGTTATCCTGAAGGCAATGATTGATAAATATTTTCCCATTTGTCTTGATCATGGGAATTGAAATGCGGTAAAAAGGAGCAATGTAATCGTCTACCGAGAGTGAAAATACAGCTTTGCAATCTTGTGAGTAGATGGTATAGTTTGTAAACCTGACTTTTTTGGTCCTCAATTGTTTTTTGATGAGTTTGATGTCTTGGCGAGACAAGCATCGGGCACTAGGCGAGATATAAAATCGTTTGACAAGTTTTCCATCTGAGGTCAGTGATTTGTGCTTGACTAGGTTTCTGGTAAAATGCCAGGTTTTCACCGTTCGCATTTCCCCATTGGCTTTAGACCTTTCGAGGTAGATGGGGTAACACCCGGTAAGCCATTGGCAAATACCCCATACAATCAACCACCCTATTTGATACTTATTTTTCGATGTGTACTTCATATTTTTATTTCCATTTTTCTATAATGGTACTCAGGGTCCTGCCTTGAGTGTACTGCTTATCTAGTTCATAGCGGCTCATCTCGACATAAAACTCCTGCTGTTGGTCTTCATCAAAGTAAATCAGTTGTAAGTATTGTCGGTTGCTGCCTTCTACCCGTTGAGACACTTGCTTTACCCGACGGACCAAGTCTTTAGGTAACATCAGTATTGGTTTTTGGGTAGCAATGGGCCGGTACACCAAGTGTTCATCTAAGAGCAATCCATAGTGACTAAGCCCTTTTTCCTTGCGTATCTTTTTAATTTGAGAAACAACTCGAAAGTTTTTGAATACCCGAACAATCCACCAAGCGAGGCCACCCAGAATGAGTAATAGAAAAGCGGCAATACTAACAAAAATGAGCCAATCTTGGGTGGTTTGAGGAGGGTTGGCCATAGGCTGAAAAAGCGCCATGATTACTAAAACGATGACCAAAATGGCGGGCAAGCCAAAGGCAATCAGGGTAAATAGGGTAGTGCCATAAGGATTGGTGGCAGGGTAAAATTGCTGGAGATGATTGAGGTCAAATCCGGCCTTGAATTGTTTTTGATATTGTTCAGGAAGTTCATCAAGGGTAAAATATATTTTCATGGGAATGCTCAGATATAAAAAAGCCTCGCAAGTAAAATACCTGCGAGACCAATTATTGATATAGTCAATTTTTTACGTTTATTAAAGCTGAAAAAATAACTTTTCGATTTCATCAGCTCTGGACTATTGTTTCGCGAAGCGATGATTTATTGCTATTGTTACATTGCTCCGCCTTCGGCTCATTGTTTAATTGTTTCGCAAAGCGATGACTTATTGCTATTGTTACATTGTTCCGCCTTCGGCTCATTGCTGCATTGCTAGTTCCTTCGGCTTCGCTCAGGACTTCGGGTTGCGCAAAGCGGCGTATCATTTTTCATTCAATTAGTCAACCAAGGACCAAAAGCTAATTGTTCCGCATCGCGCTACTGTGGACTATGGACTGTCGACCGTGGACTAAATAAAACTACGGACTACCAACTAAATAAAACTACGGACTACCAACTAAATAAAACTACGGACTACCAACTAAAGAAAACTATTGACTTTAAAACTAAAAAAACTACTTATTATCCTTCCAGTTTTGAGCCATTTTTACGGCTTCGTATGCATTGACAATACCCCCAGTTGCTGACAATTCACCAAATTTAATGGTGTTTTTACCTCTACCCGGTTTGTTGATTTCCTTATCAGTGTACTTAATTGATGACTTCAGAATGATTTCCTTTACATCTTCAGCGCTCAATTCAGGGAAGTAAGACATCAGTAAAGCAGCTACTCCAGATACTACCGGAGCGGCCATACTGGTTCCGTCATGCTCAGTGTATTTATTGTCAGGAATGGTAGAGTTGATGGCTACCCCAGGGGCAAATACATCTACTGCAGTTTTACCATAGTTTGAAAAACTACCCACAAAATTCTTCTCGTCTCCCCAGGAAGAAGCACCTACTTCAATCCAGTTTTTGGCCGATTTTTTAGAGTTTTTGAATTTTTTATTAGGAAAATTAGCTGCTTCGTCCAAGTTAGCGCCGTCGTTACCTGCAGCGTGTATCAACAATACTCCTTTCTTTTGGGCGTACTTTACCGCCTTGTCAACAAATTCTTTGTTAGGAGAATAAGACTTACCAAAACTCATGTTGATGATGCGTGCCCCATTGTCTACTGCATAACGAATGGCGTTGGCAATGTCCTTGTCTCTTTCGTCTCCATTGGGCACTGCTCTCAATACCATAATTTTGACATTGTCAGCTACTCCTTTGATACCCACATCATTGGTTCTGTCGGCTCCGATAATCCCTGCTACGTGAGTTCCGTGATCTGCGTCAGGGCCCTGTACCTCATTGTTACCATACCCTTTTTCATTCAACTTCTTGTAGTTATCTCCTACAATATTGCGGGGGTTAAAATCCTTGTTCAACCAATATTTAAACATGGTTTCGTAATGTTTGTGGGCTTCCTCTATCTGACCCAAGGGAAGGCCAAATCCAATGGCTCGTTTTAGAATCTGAGCTGCTTGCACTACCTCCGCGTCCTCACTGTTGAGGTTATCAAGGTCTTCTTTTTTGACATCTTTTTTGCCAAGTGCTTTTTGAACCACTTGATAAGCTGCTTTGATTTGAGTGATCACTGCGTAGGTCTGACGCGCCTCACCGTATTTACTGGCGTGTGTTTTCTTTATTTTAAGATAACTCTCATATTCCTTCTTGTCTTTCTTGCGTATCTTTTCAGGGTCGGCATCGGCAAATTTTTTCTCCAGACGAAGCAATTCCCGGGTAAGCTCATAGGTATCTATATCCACATCTTTGCCGTCTTTTCCGCCGATAAAATCCCAACCATTTATATCATCCACATACCCATTTTTGTCATCGTCTTTGCCGTTGCCCGGTTTTTCTTTGGGGTTTACCCAAATCTGCTTTTTCAAATCAGGGTGTTTGGTATCTATGCCCGAGTCGATCACGGCTACTACTACTGTAGTAGATTTTTTGCCTTTCAACAAGGTCTGATACGTTTTTTCGGTACTCACTCCACGAATATTATCCTGCTTGGCATCGAGATTGAACCAGTTTTTGGGAGGTTTGTCGGTGCTATCACTGGCTACTACCCAATAAATATTAGAAAAATGGAAAACGGGGTAGGGGAATTTGTAAGGGGTAGGAGTTTTGGCGTTGGCCATCCCTACTTGAATGAACAATAAACCTATTATAAAAATACTTTTCAATTTCATAGAAATAATTATTTGAATGTTTGGTACGAGTGTTTGAAAGTTGGTTTTCAAATAAAATCACCGCTTCCAAGCATCGTATGCTTTCAAAGATGCTAATTTTTATGATCAATCTATACTTCAATGGTAATATAACGAATTATGGTAAGATTTTATGAAAAATTGTTTGAGTTAAGGTTTTTTTGACTTGAGCACAAGGCTTTCTTTTTAGTCAATATCAAGTTGCCTTCGACCTTATTACGAATTAATAAACCTACTTCAATGCTTGAGATAAGGTGAAAATGATTATTTGAATAATACAACTGTGTTAAGAGGCTGTTAATAAATTTAATTATCAAAGCAACCAAATGTTAGCCTGCTTTGTAAGGGTTATTGATTGCAGTCATCAGGCGGATGCCTGAAAGAAAAAAGTTTTTAAAAACGACTTTATAACCAAATAAAAGCAGATTTTAAAACTGTATTGTGAAAATAATCACGATACAGCTTCGAAGAATACCTAGGTAAGCTGAAGACACCAAACATAGGTGGCTTTAGCTAAAGTGGCCCATTCTGCTTTATTCAGGTTGGTAGATTTTCAAGGTATTATCTAATTTTAAAAACTAATATGCATCAACAAGCATCATCTAATCATAACGACAACACCCAAGCCCAAAGCAAACAGTCAGTTGAACCAAATAAATCAGCTAAAGCCCAAAGCAAAAGTACCATTCAAGCCAAGCAGAAGCCGATTCAAGCGAAGCAACGCCCTGTTCAGGCCAAACAAAAACCAATTCAAGCCAAGCAACGTCCCGTTCAGGCCAAACAAAAGCCAGTGCAGCGTAATTCGGCTGGACAAACCAAACAACCTCAAGGCTCGGCCAAATTCAAGGAAATAGCCACCACCATGGGGCAGCAACATGGGGTAGATACGTCGAGCTTGAAGGCCAATCATAATTCACCTTTTCCAGACACAGTCAATGCCGAAGCCACCATTCAGGGGAGCAAGATTGACTTTGCTCCAGGCAAGGATACTGAGTCGAACATCAAACATGAAGTGGCTCACGCCATAGACAATGCAAAAAATGGAACTCCAAAAGGCGACCAGGTAGTCAACGGCCAATCGGTAGACACCACCCGAGAGCAAGTAGTCGACCAAATGGCGGCGCAGCCTTTGCAAAGAAAAGCAGATGAAAAGGTTTCTTCTAATGAAACAAACACCAGTACACTTAGTTTGGCCTCTCCTGTTCAGAGGATTATCAATACCAAGATAAAAAACCATACCTCCAAAAAAGGTGATGTGAGTGACAGGGCTGTTTATAACAAAAGTGGACAGAGGGTAGGAACTTTGCCAGAAGGTACAGTGGTGACAGTAAATGATAAATCATTTTTAAAAAAAATCTGGGGCACCAATACCAAGATACCTTTGCCCAGAAAAGTGTACAAGATACTAAGTTACGACGGTACGGTTCAAGATGTAGAAAGGGAATTTCAGCCAGGTGAATTGTATGTGCTTGCAGGCGGTATTATGGCAGAAGAGAATGAGAAACCAGTAAAACTTAAGAATTTTAAAAAGAATGAAAGCTCCCAGTTAGGGCCTACTATCTTAGATGAAGAAGCTCAAGCGGAGTTTGAGGCCTCTCAAACGAAAAAGTCTGTTGATGGACCTGCTTGTTGGAATTGGGCCTTACTTGGAGCAGTTTCAGAAGATGTGAGAGTACCAAAATCTACCGCGATGTTTGGTTATGTAAGTAGCCAAGTACCATCCAATGTAGGAGGAACTGGGATTGGTTTAGGACGGGATGATGCATACACGATGTTTGTACAAAATGAGTTAAATGAAGCAGAAAAAAATAGGTTTGACAATGCTCGAGAACGTTTAGATGCTACAGTAACTCATCTGAAAGAAGTGAGCCGTAGGCAGGGGAGTGCCAAAAAAATTGGGAAAGCAAGAAAAAAGGCCGTAAAGCAGGCTACTCAACAAGTGATGATCAATACAATTGAGAGCTACGGCTTGCGTGTGTTGCCACTTGGAACCAAAAACACTTGGAAAATTTGTATGCATGAGCGACCAGATAAAATTGGCTATGAACATTGGTGGGTAAAAGACCCTAATGGTCAATTGGTAGAAACTTTTCCAGGATTGAACAAGCTCCAGTATGTGCAAAAAGGGAAAAAAGAAATAGACAATGAGCAGGAGCATATATCAGATGGGTTAGCCATGAATGTGTTTCGCATTCCAGTGGCTGAGCTCACTCCCGAACATTACAATAAAATGAGAGCGGATGGACGACTTGCCTAGGGTATGCTCGATAAAGTAAATGACAAAATCTACCCAACAGACCCTCCAAATCTGTTGGGTTTTTTATTGATTGGGGTTTGAAACTTGACCAAGCGCTTTTGATTGAATTGTGCTCTACGAATTCGTAAGCCTGAAATAGCGATTATTTTCATTCACTATGTCTTTGCTTCAGGCCAAAAAAAAGGAAACCAATACCCCAAAACTCAAATTTTTATGTAAATTCATTGCCATAATACATACCCAACTTAATCAAAATAGAAAACGATATGTCAGACTCCAACCGAGAGCGCGATCTGGTGCTTACTCCCAATGAATTTGCTTTTATTTCTGACCAAACCAAAGGAAACATCAACGTATATGTAGGGCCTTATAAAACCAGTTTGGCCAATACTGATAAACCCGTCATATTTGATTCACAAACTAAAAAGTTTGAACGTTGTACACTTGACACTTCCTTGCAAACTTTCACCACTGCACCCGAGGGTTGGTACATTGTCATGAAGAACCCTCCACAGGATGGTACTCAGCCTAAAAATGGGACCGTAAGCAATCTGGGAGCTTTGAATGTGGGGCGCAAAGTAAATATTCCGGGACCTATTAACTTTGCTCTATGGCCTGGACAAATGGTAAAAGTGCTGAGAGGCCATCATTTACGCTCAAATCAATATTTGGCGGTAAGAGTATACGACGAAGAGGAAGCCCGACAAAATTGGAACAAGGCAGTTATTAAAACCAAAAGTTCAGGAGAGGCCAAAGACGGAGAAGAAAAGGAGGGAGAAGGTTCAGAGGTAGAAGTGATAAATCTGGAGGAAATGCCGGATTTGACGATGGGTAAAATGCTGATCATCAAGGGAGATGCAGTATCGTTTTATATCCCACCCACCGGCATAGAAGTGGTACGAGGGGTGAGTGGAAACTACGTGCGAGAAGCGGTTACTCTGGAGCGGCTCGAGTATTGTATTTTACTAGACGAAGACGGCAACAAACGTTACATTCAAGGCCCTGCGGTGGTCTTCCCAAAACCTACTGAGGAGTTTGTATATCGCAATGGATCGCGTAAGTTCCGGGCAATTGAACTCAACGAAATGAGTGGCTTGTATATCAAGGTCATAGCTCCTTATGAAGAAAATGGCACTACTTTCCAGGAAGGGGAAGAATTGTTTGTGACCGGAAACGAGCAAATGATTTACTATCCTCGTCCTGAACATGCCATTATCAAATATGGCCAAAAAGAAAGACATTATGCCATTGCCATTCCAGCAGGAGAAGGGCGCTACTACCTCAACCGAAAAACTGGAAAAGTATCGCTCAAACAAGGTCCGGCCATGTTTTTACCCGATCCTCGAGAAGCAGTATTTGTCAAGCGGGTATTAGACCCCAAGCAAGTAAAACTTTGGTTTCCAGGTAACTCGGAGGCCTTAGAATACAATCGTCAACTCAAACAAGAGCTGGACCGCCGTAAATCAAATGAAGGTTATCTGGAGGTATCGGCCGAACCTGCGGCAGCCATAGAAATGGAAGAACTGGCCGACGAAATGCCGGTACCCGCACCTCGTCGCAAGAAGAAAGAGAAAGTCTCCAAAGAAATGGCCGGAGATGAGTTTACCCGAGAGCAAAGTTTTACCCCTCCACGCACCATTACCCTCGATACCAAATACGAAGGAGCGGTGACCATCAACTTATGGACCGGGTACGCCATTTTGGTAGTGAGCAAAACCGGACAACGCAAAGTAGTAGCCGGGCCCCAAACTTATTTGCTGGAATACGACGAAAGCCTGGAACCCATTACCCTCTCCACTGGAACGCCCAAAACTTCCGATAATACCATTACTACGGTATATTTACGAGTACTACACAACAAAATTTCAGACATTGTCAAAGCCGAGTCTTCTGATTTTACCCAAGTGAGCATTACCATTTCTTATCGGGTCAATTTTGAAGAAGCGTCCGACAAGTGGTTCAATGTTGAGAATTATGTCAAATTTTTGACCGACCACATGCGTTCGTTTATCCGTAACAAGGTGAAAAAACACACCATTATGGATTTTTATGCCAATGGCATTGACATTTTGCGTAATAGTATTTTGGGCGAAGCCGGAGAAAGCAACAAACGTCCTGGGCGTATGTTTGAAGAAAACAACATGCGTATTTATGACATAGAAGTGCTGGACATTCGCCTGAGCGATGTAAGCATTGAAAACCTGTTGATTTCGGCCCAACAAGAGGTGGTCAAACAAACTTTGCGTATAGATGCCGAAAAACGCAAATTAGAATTTACCCAACAAAGCGAAGAAATCAGTCAGCAGATTGCTACTACCAAATCCGAAACTACCCAACGGCAGTTAGATCTGGAGAAAAAGGAAGCCAAAAAAGAGTTGGAGCTTATTTTGGTAAAACTAGACATGGAGATTCAGTCTAAGCAACGTAAACTGGAAGCCAATTTGGCTGAGCAAGAATCATTGACTCAAATCAATGATGCAGAACTGGCCCGCAAGCAGAAAGAAGAAGAGTTGCTGTTAGAAATTGCTCAAAAAGAGTTGAATCAAGAGCTGGAACAACTCCAGGCTGAAGTACAAGCGGTAGTGAACAAAGCAGAGGCAGTATCACCTAATTTGATAGCTGCTTTGCAAGCCTTTGCCGATAAATCGTTGGCCGAAAAAATGGCAAAATCAATGTCACCATTGGCCATTTTAGGAGGCAAAAGTGTGGCCCAGGTATTTACCAATATGCTCAAAGGCACCAAACTGGCCAATGTGCTAGAGTCTAGCCTCAACGGAGCCGAAGCCGACGACGTAGAAGAGGAGGAGGAAGATTAACCTGATAAAAATACCTGGCAGGTTTTCAAAACTTGTCAGGTAGGGTGTTCAAAATTGGTGAATTTCTTCCCCTGGTTTTTATAATCAAAAATAAAACATTGTATCGGTCGTCAGTAACTTTTTCTTCCTCTTTACCATCGTCAGGATTCTTTAGTCATCCTGAG
>CALDJV010000934.1 GCA_937899305.1 uncultured Cytophagaceae bacterium | reverse complement strand
ATTTGGTTCCCAATCCAAAGTAGTGGTTCCTCCAGTAGGATTGTTGATAGATAATAAAACACCCGCTTGTAGCGCCGCATGGTTTACTTCCCGGTTGGCCCCAGCAAAAAATATTCCAGCCGCCGGGTAATCATAGCTAGGCACCAGGGTGCTATTGCCCGCCCCGTTGTAATATCCCCAATGATCTATGCTTCTTGAAAACTTACCCTCCAGAGCCATTCCTCCTACCCGCATATTGTAAGTAAATTCATAGCTTCCTTTGTAATTCAATTCAGACGCATTGGTAGGCAATGCCGAGGGCGCTATGATGGGTTGTTTGCCGTTAACCTCTTGTACTTTGGTGAGTAACAATCGTTTGAAGCCCTGGCCTCCATCCAAATAGCCGTAGGTAAAATTTACCACTTTAATAAGCTCACCCGTTCGGGACTTCACCAATATCCGTCCAAGTGTTTTATCACTGTAGTCTTGTCTTTGGGCACCTTCCTCAAAAATGACTTCGTGGCCGGTCTGAGTGGTAATTTTTGCAATGTGCAAGCGATTGCCCACCTTTACCTCGGTGGCGGTAATCGCTACCGGAGTCAATGCATTGCTGCATGCCGAATTGTTTTCACCACTGATATAGAACTGTCTTTGCTCCGAATACATTACCTGGTATTGATCTACCGGATTGGCCACTTGATAATGAAATTGAATGGCATCATCACCATTCATTGATCTGATTTCTTTTAAATACCAGGCTGAGGTATACTCAAGATCAGATACTGCATCGCCTACACTTGATGTTGAAGAGGTAGAACTCATTTCGGTCAGCGCCCCACCAAAAATATACTGGGTACCATTCGGCACGATGATTTTCCAATCAAAGGTAGTTACATTATCAGGTACTTCTATCTTTACGTTTTGATAAGGAATGGTATAGGCTTTGAAACTACCATCACTTTGTTTATCCAAAAAAAACTTCCCGGTATAGCCCGCCACATTGAAGGAATACACATCGGGTTGGCCGTCGTATTGGCCATTGGCGATTCCTTTTAGAAAAAACCACTCTTGTTCGGCATTGGCCAGGCGAGTTGCATCGGCCGGATCGGTATAATAATGATCGTATTGATGTTTGATTTTGTCTTTGGTGTCATAGTAGCCGATATTGCTCCATTCGTCGGGTTTGCCCCTTACGGTACGGGTAATGACTCCCCCCGCACTGAGCGCCCAACCCAAACCCACCCAACTGGTTTGTTCGTTGGGGCGTAGGCCTGTGTAATGGTAATTCAGGGATACAGGTACGCTGAGGTGACGGCTGCTTAAATTATAAATAGGCACATTGACACTTGGAATGCCCGTATACAAACTCACCGGTACTTCGGAGAAGCTTTCCAAAGCCGCTGCATTGGGAGAGGGCGAAATGTTCTGAGCTTGCCCATTGGTGTATAAAATCCCCCACCCAATGAATGTGATCAAGAGCCTGGTGATGGTATGATTTAAAAGTTGCATTGCACTTTGTTTGATTTTACTGTATAAATAAATGGTTACATTGTTCAATGAGCGAAGCGGAACAATTAAAATTTCATCTAAAACCGTAATCCCCTTACTTTGGTCGTAATGATGCGGTTTTGCAATAAGTTGCGCTCGTTGATAGGTAATTTGTTCAATTGCATTTTGAAGCTTTGCAAGTTTTTGAGTTGCCCCAAACTGGCCGGTAGCTTTTGCAAAGTACCATTACTCCACAAATTGAGTTTTTCCAGGTTTTCCAAATTCCCCAAACTCTCGGGTAAGGACTCAAGTTGATTGTAGGCCAAATTGAGGTCTTTGAGTTTCTTAAGCCCTCCAATGCTTTCGGGAAGCCCTTGCAAAGCATTGCCCCAAGTATCCAGGCTTTCTAAGTTTTTTAAATTGCCCAGGTTTTTGGGGAGCGCTTCCAAGCTGTTTTTGCGTAATTGCAAATGTTTGAGGGCCTTAAGATCGCCCAAACTTTCGGGTAATTTTTCCAAGGCATTGGCCCGCAAGTTCAGTCTTTCCAGGTTTTTGAGTTGGCCCAGGCTTTGGGGCAGTTCCTTTAGGCGATTGCCATCCAGATTCAGATTTTTGAGCTTTTCCAAATTCCCCAAATTCTCCGGCAACTTTTGCAAGGCATTGCTGCGTAAATTGAGTGCTTCCAGGTGGTTGGCTTGCATCAGTTCTTGAGGCAAGCTTTGCAAACGGTTGCGCGATACATCCAGTTTTTTGAGCGACGGCAGGCTTCCCAATTCTTTGGGTAAGCTTTTCAATTGGTTTTTGTACAACGATAGGTTTTCCAAAGATTCCAGGTTTTTCAATTCCGCCGGAACCTTTTCCAGACGATTCATTTTCAAATTCAAGGTTTTCAAATTTTTCAGCTGGCCAATTTCTTTGGGCAAAGTTTTCAACAAATTATTTTGCAGATGTAGTTCTTGGAGGCTGCTCAAGTCTCCAATTTCTTTGGGCAAACTGCTCAGCGCATTGTTGTTGAGCCGGAGTACCTCCAAATTGGTCAATTTTTTAAGGTCTTTCATCGGCAATTGGTTGACCCCATGCAGCTCTAGTTGGTATACTGCTTCGGGCGTTTTCAAAGCCTCTTGAATATTGGTAAACACTTTGGCTTTTTTGCGTAAGGTTTGCCACTGCTGTTGCAATGCCTTGGAGGCCTCTAGTTTTTTAAGTTCCCGCAAACGACCCAAATCGCTTGGCAATTGCTCGATGTTGGTTTGGGCGATGTTCAAAGTAGCCAGTTGACCCAAGGCAGTCATACTTTTGGGTAAGGCTTTCAATGGATTTTGGCCCACATTCAACGTATGCAAATGACGAAACTGCTTGATCCATTGAGGCACTTCAGCCAATTGGTTATGGGCCAAGTCTAATATTTGCAAATTTGACAACGCCTTCATTTCATCCGGCAGGCTTTTTAGTTGGTTATGGGCCAAGCGCAATTCTTGTATTTGGGTAAATACGTGGATGTTTCGAGAGATGGCTTTGAGTTGCTGCCCCGAAAGGTCCAGTCGATATACTTTCTGGGGATGACGCAACGCTTTGTTCCACGATTTGTAAACCCGTTGTTGAGTGAGTTGTTGTGGACTGAGCAATTTACTCGGAGTTTGGGCAAAGGCCAGGCCACAAAAACAGGTAATGGTAATGAGTAATATATAGGCTTTTTTCATTGTTGATGCTATGTTATCACGGGGTTAAAAAGAAAATCCCATTCGGAAACGCCAAGGGCTGGGAAAAGGACTGACCCCTGGTTGGTAGTTGAAATCACGCAAAAGCGATGCATTGATGTACAGCAAGCGCAACAACCGAAACCGAAGCCCGGCTCCTACCAAAGGGCTGAGTTGCCACACCCTGGCTGGATTCCCCTCTTGAAGGGCTTCCGGGTTGGGCACATTCAAAGCTTCATATTCGGCCGACACAAAAAACCAATCTAAAGGCTGAAACTGGGCAAAACCATTGGCTCCATAGTTCATGGTAATGGAGTCGTTTTGCCGGAAACGATTGTAACGGTAGTTGGCCCCCAAACCCAACCGAAATTTGCGGCTCAAATTGTAAGCCACCGTGGGTGAAGCATCTACCATTACCGGATCGCCCAACAAGAGGGCAATGTTGCCCCCAAATTGCCAGCGTTTCATCTTGTTATGGGGATTTTGATTGGGGCCACCCGCCGCTACCGTAGGCGGCGGAGGCACTTGGGCCAGGCTAAGACTCGCACAGAGCCCCAGCAGGGCCAATACTCCCCCCATGTTTCTTGTTATCACAGAAAAAGAAGAAGAAAAAGAAACAAGCATTCGTTTAATCATTGTTCTTGTTCAAGGCTTCCTCAAGCTTTTTCAAACGGGTTTCCAAATCCGTCAACTTTGTTTTCAAAGCAGTGTTTTCGGTTTTCAGATTGTCTACCTCCGTTTTCAAAGTAGTATTGGTGCCGTTCAGTTCTTTGATGGCATTTATCAAAATGTAAGGCAGGGCCGAGCTGTTGTATTTCAACAAGCGGGTTTCCTGCGCGTCGGTTTCTTCTAACTTGCGATAAAACTCTGATACCATGTAAGGTGCGATCGGCTGTATGTCTTGAGCAATGATTCCTACGTGTTTTTTACCATTGTCAGAAAATCCCGCCTTGCCATTATAGCGATAGGTTTTGGGTTGGATGGCCAAAATGGTTTGTAACCCATCGGAGAAATTTTCGATCTCATGTTTCAGAATACGATCCGAAGCCACGGTCCAGGTCTCCCCGTCGGTTTTGATGGCATCTCCATTGACGTGTAGCTTGGCTCCAGGGCTTAGCGTACCAATACCTACTTGGCCATTAGATTGACGAAACACCATCAAAGGAGTAGAGCTTTCCGTATTACTGCCCACTCCAGTCACTTTTAAGAAATGGATCCAATCACTGTCAGCCGCAATTCCAAAGCCCGCATTGTGGCCAAAACCACGTTCTAGCACAAATTGAGTATTCCAAGTATCACTCTTGATGTGGAGCTTTCTGGCGGGACTGGTCGTACCAATGCCCAGGTTGCCACTATTTGTGAGCCACATTCTTTCATTGTTCCCCAACTTGAAAATCATACTTCCATTATCAGGGTTTTGCAGTACCACTCCAGCCACTCCATTATTGGGTTTTTCAATTGCCAAACGAGATGATTGTGCCTGAGTTTTCGAAGTTCCCAATGCCAACATCGTGATGAGGCATAAGGCGAATAAAAAAAGGTTTTGTTGTTTCATTATCTTGAATCACTTGGGTTGTTTTCCAACCGTTTATTAAAATATTGAATATGCAGACTTTTGATTATCTGTATTATTATATATAGATATGAGGAGGCCCAATGGAAGATTTTTTGAAAAAAAATTATATTTTTTTATAAGTATCTGATAATGAGTGACTTTTTTTCAAAAAAAATGAATTAAATAAAAATAGGCCTGACTCAAATAAATGAATCAGGCCTTCAAACCAATTGTTTTTTGGTTCATTTTATTCAATATGTCACCTTGATTTTAGTCTACAGTTATTATCTGATTATCAAAGCGGGTACGCAGTTTTGGTATCAGTTACTGGTCACAATGATTAACCGAGTTTGCATACGCTCGAATCGGCTATGGACTATGGACTGATCATAGTGGACTATTGGTAATTTTTCTTGTACCAAGCTTCAAACTCTTCCTTGTTAGGAGCCCCAAAGTGTTTGCGCAGAAAACCATCTACCGCTACCTTGGTATCCTCTGAATTGGTACCATTTTCTTTGATAAAAGCCACCATTTCATCAATCGTTTTCTTTAGGGGGCTTTCATTATTGATAAATACCAATTTTATTGGTCTCAGCTCTGGGTTAAAACCCTGCACTTTCAGTGCAATACTTTAGTAATGCGAAAAAATCGGGTCTCGTCTGCGAATTTGAGCAACTTGCCCGCATTGCGACACGGGTTGGCTAAAGAGGACTTTCAGTCCGAGCGCAAAACCCCTGTACTTTCAGTGCAGGGTGGTTTAGTTCACCAATTTCTTCGGGAGTGCCATTTTTATAATAAAACAAACGAAAATCTTGGATTCCCTTTTCTGAGATTTTCTCCCCATTGATTCTAAACAAACGGTCTTGATTGATCAAAAAATAATCACCTTTTTGTCCACTCTCATAGGGTAATTTCTTATTGACATCTTCTCCCTTGTATTGATAATTGATAAAGAAGAAATTTTCTTTGTTCAATGGAAAAGCCTTGTTACTCACTCGTATTTTTTCTTCGCCTCCCAATACCAAATGGGGTTCATTGCCAAAGTATCCTTTGACCATAATGCGGTTAAATAATATTTCGCTTCCCCGAGCACTGGCCCGCCCTTTAGAAATAAGATTGCCTAAAATGTAGGAAGTTTCGCTTACCTGCTTTTTACGAGGATTGGAACTAAGTACCATACGACCATATTTCTGACTGC
Organism: uncultured Cytophagaceae bacterium; assembly: GCA_937899305.1. GTDB lineage: Bacteria > Bacteroidota > Bacteroidia > Cytophagales > Microscillaceae > Microscilla. The sequence goes on along the minus strand of CALDJV010000934.1, from coordinate 8,348 downwards.
TTACCAGCAACATAGATCGGGGCGTCACAAATTTGATTTTGTCGTTGGCTTTGAGCTTGGCTCCTCGGCGTACTGCTTTGCCGTTTTGGCTTACTTTACCCCGGATGTTGATCACGTTGTAGGTATCTTGGGCAAAAGTAGCTTGCCCCAAAACCAGCAGCAAAGCAACAATAATTGTATTTTTCATACTTGATAAGGTGTTTTATGGTTTCTTATGCGATCTTTGGAAGATTTTCAATAAAAAAATCCAGAGACGTCTCATAGTTATTGTATTTTTGTAGTTCTACTACTAAAGCATATTTAGAAATGAGTTTTTTTGAATGCGTAATTCATCTTTGTTATTTCTGCTTTTTTTGTTTCCTAGAACAACATTCAGATATACCTTTATAACTCTATAAAGCAGGATTTAATTTTAAACTGCATCTATATTTTGTGCGAAGTTAAGAAGAGTGTTTAGCAAAAAAAATTGTTTGGCAATCAGCTTGCTAAAACTTACCAAACATTTACGGTAAAATACTAATAAATTAATACATTATATGACCTTTATATCAAAAACAAAAAACATCAGGGCCTTTACCAGTATTTATTGTTTATTTCTTGTTTTGAGCTATTTCAATCAAACTTTGGCTCAATCGGCCCGGCAAAAGCAAAAGGCCAAGGTAGCCCAAGAAGTGTATCAAACCATTGCCAGAGTAGCCCGAGATGCACGTCGCCAACCTGCTTTTAATTTCATCTACAACAAATCGGGCCCTTATTACAACGCATATTACAATCCTCAAGACAATACCATCAATATTGGAGAGGGTGTATACGATATTACCACCGAATTTGGTCCTGACTCGCTCAATGCATTGGCCTCTGTCATTGGCCACGAGCTGGCTCACTTTTACAAAGATCATGGTTGGGGTTGGTCGTTTGGCCTGGCCAACAAAGACCTTGACATTGCTAAAAAAATCTATAAAATGGATTTGACCGAAAGTCGACGCAAAGAAATGGAAACTGAAGCCGATTATTTTGGAGGACTGTTTGGCTACATGGCGGGCTATAATACCTTGGGGGTGAGTGGTAAGTTTCTGAAAGTATTGTACAAAAAGGTAGGCTTGGATAAAAACACTGAAGGGTACCCCACCCTTGCCGAACGCCAAGGGATTGCGCGCAACACCCTCAAAACCCTTCGAAAACTAGCCCCAGTATTCGATGCAGCCAATTACCTCACCATGGTACAATCTTACGATATGGCGTCGGCTTGCTATGATTATATTGGCAAGACATTTCCAAGTCGAGAAGTATACAACAACTCAGGGGTGGCTTTGGCTCTTCAGGCGGTAAAATTGTTTAGTCAAAAAGAACTCAAGTATTTTTTTCCTTTTGGATTGGATACCGATACCCGTTTGAACGGCTACACTGCCCGCGCGGGTGGAGAAACCAAGGAAGAAAAACGCAAAAGATTGTTGGAAGAAGCCCAGGAGCAGTTTAAATCGGCCACTCGCATGGACAAAAACTACACGGCTGGTTATGTAAATCTGGCTTTGGTAAATATCTTGTTAGAAGAACGAGAACTTGCCCTTGGGTATGCGGCCAAGGCGATCAAACTGGCCAAAAAAGAAGGCAATGCTTTGCTGGAAGCCAATGGTTGGATGGCACGAGGCATTGCCCAGGCCAAGGAAGGGGAACCCGATGAAGCTGAAGCGGCTTTTAAAAAGGCCCAAAAAGCCAATCCAGTAATTGCCAAGATAAACCTGGAAGCGCTGAAACAGGCCAACCGCTTTGGTTATGGATTTAAAATTGTAAAAGCCAAAGAAAAACCAGGACCCAAAGAGTCTATTGCAGAAGCAGATTTATCGATGTTGGAAGTATTGACTGAGGAAGCCCAGAAAACCAAAATTCGTCAGCAAGGGAATAAGCACCCTGCAATTACCCTCAAAACTGCCGAAGATGGTGACGAGGGGTATCAGGTAATCGAGGTGACGAGCTTTGGAAAACTAAAAGACAATGCCGCATTTTTGGCTACATTGCCCAGTTATCCTGGAGCCACCGCTCGCGGGGTTAAAATTGGAGATACGCTAAAAAAAGTGGTGGACAAATACGGAGAAGCAACCAAGCAAGTAGCGGGGGGGCAGCATACCTATCTGGTATATGAGCGGGCTAAAATTATCTTCATGATCAATGTACAACAAAAAGTAACTGGGTGGATGCTGTATACCAACTAATGATTTTTTGTTTATACTATTGTTCTATTGCTACATTGTTCAATTGTTTAGCTTCGAGGAGCTCCTGTGAGTCGCCTCGCGCAACCATTAGCCAAAGTCAAAACAAATAAAGAAACCTATGAACCAAGTCTTAAAACCAGGAATCATCATTCTTTTTTGGGTCCTGATGGCCACTCCGCTACAAGCCCAAAAAAATGATTTGGTAGTAAATATTGGCCACCACGATAACGTAACCTTGATGGATATCTCCCGAGACGGGCGCTGGCTGGTCACTGGGTCACTGGACCAATCTATTCGCATTTGGGACTACCCTCAAAAAAAGCTTTATAAGGTGTTGCATGGTTTCACCTACAGTCGAATCAATGCCTTAAAAATCAGCTCCAATGGCAAGTACATTGCCGCCAGTGGGGCCGACCGAAGGGTAAGAATTTGGGAGCGTACTTCGGGGGAATTATTACATATGCTTGGTTCACACACCAGTGATGTCAAGACATTGGCTTTTAGCCCAGATAGTAAGACCCTGGCGAGTACCGGGCAAGATGCCAAGGTTTTTTTATGGAATGTAGCCAAAGGCACGGAACTAGCGCTGTTGAAAGATACAAAAAACACCATTACCAAGTTGGTATTTAGCCGAGATGGCCAATGGTTGGCAGCAGGTACTACCGAAGGGGAAGTACTTATTTGGCAAGTAAAGCCACGAAAATTAATCCGAACGTTCATCGCGTACCCCAGAAATCGGGCAGTCAATTATTTGGCGATTGGACCGAACAATAAAAAAATTGTCACCGTTCATAATCGTTGGTCAAAAGATACCTCTCTGGATGTTTGGAATTTTGCGACTGGGAAAAGCATCCTAAAAATACCCATCAATAAAAAAATAGCGGATGTGTTTTACCTTCACAAACGAGGAAATTTAGCCACCATTGGCATGGATAGTGGCGGAAAGCTCATTCAGTATGACCTCACCTCTGGCCAACCAGTAAAAACCATCAAGTCTCGGTATAAGGCTACTGCATTGTTGTATACTCCAGACGAAAAACAAATGGTATTGGGTGACAGGTGGGATCATTTGCGTGTTTTTGATGCCCAAAGTGGACAACAAACCCTGCTTTTGTCTTCCCCAAGAGAAGAAATCAACCATTTAGATGTTTTGGGCGATCAGTTTTTGATTAGTCGAAACTCAGCTTCTACCCTTTTATGGAATGGTACTCGTTTTATACCTGTTGAGCGAAGTCGAGGTAGCCGGATATACTTCATGCCAGATGGAAAAACAATGGTGGGATCTATGAGAAGTAAAGGATACTCCAGTTGGGACAAAACTACTGGAAAACTGATTAAAAAGCCCGACGAAAGGAGGAGTTATTACCGTAAAATGGCGATAATTTCTCCCAAAGCCACTTATTATATTGAAGGAGGCCGAGGCCGGGACCTGCGTATATACAAGATTGGACAAGCCCAAATGCTCCCTTTCCGGGAGATAAAGCCTGGAAAATCATATAGAAAATTTGCTTTTAGTTACGATGAAAACCAAGTAGTATTGAACGGGGGGAGCCCCGTGATAGAAATATGGGATATTGCTCAAAACAAGCGTTTACACCAGATCAAAGCCCATTATTGGGGAACAACCTCGGCCCATTTTTTTCGAAAAGGGAAGCGACTTTTGACGGGTGGAACGAATGGAAACCTCATTGTATGGAACACCACCACGGGTCAAATGATTCAGGTACTCAAGGGACATAAAAAAGCAGTTTCGGCGATTGGCATGAGTGCCAATAATCGCTGGATTGTTACTGGGACAGAAGCGGGCGAACTGAGACTATGGGATGCGCGTAACTACAAATTTCTAAGAAAGCTCAGTGGGCACAAAGCGGCCATCAACACGGTACTTTTTACCAAAGACAACCGAAAGGTTATGAGCATTGCCGACGACGGTGAAATCATTGTTTGGGATGCCCAAACCGGGTTACGTCTATTACACATACAAGCGTTGAACGATGGCAAAGATTATTTGTTTTACACTCCAAATGGGAAAATAGAGGCTACTCCTGGGGCTCGATCCTTGATTTATCGGGCACGCAACGATTCTATCATTCCATTGAATGCTTCTTCTGGCCAATTTACTACCCAGCTGTTGTCTAAGGTATTGAATAACAAAAACGCGGTCAATTCAGGCAATGATGTCAACGATAAAAAAGCTTTTCGTTATTACAATATTGCCTTGACCTATCCAACGGAACCAGCCACCAAAATTGCCAAAGAAAGCGTGATTAAATATCAGGGTGAAAGCCTGATTATCAAAGGGAAGCTCGATAATTTGTCTTCTTCGCAGGTAGTACGGATTAAAATAGACGGGCGGCGCGCCACCTTGAACCGAAGCAACCTGACTTTTACCTCGCGGCGCATTTCTTTTGTAGAATCTCCCTCTAAAGATGTATTGATAGAGGTATTTACCACCGATGGCAACGTGACTACCCGTTTGTTACGCGTTCAGGCTACTTTGACCAATGTTTCCCAAAAACCTTCCCTGGTGGTTACCAAAGGGCACAAGTCGCAAGTAGTATCGCTGGATTTTCACCCCAAAGGAAAGTACCTGGTGACGGCCAGTATGGATAAATCCATCAAAATTTGGGACCGCTCACTGCGACAGGAATTTCGTACCCTCAATGGGCATAAACAAGGTATTAGAAAGGTAGCTTATAGTCCCAATGGAAAATACATTGCCAGCTGCGATCGTAATGAAACCATTCTTTGGCGACATCCAAGTGGTCGCATCGTCAAACGATTTGAAAGCTATTATGCATCGGTGTTTTTTAGCTCAGACAGTAAAAAACTGTTCATCCAAGGGGTGAGTCCTAGTTCGGGATTTACTGGCAACTTGATGGCTATAGATGTGAAAACGGGGAATTTGATCAAAGAATATGACAAAATAGATTTGGATCAATATGCGGCCCTACATCCAAACAATCAATATATATTTAACAAAGGAAAACGTTGGGATTTGAATACAGGGGCTGATTTGGGGTATTTTGAAGATGGAGGAAAAAAAATGTACGCCTGGACACAAGCAGATGTGAGCCAAACCCATTTTGCTGCTTATAACATCCAAACCCAACAAATTCAGATCTGGAACCTGACTGACCCCAAAAAAGCCGTAGGTCGCATTCCTTTTCCGATTACCAAATCGCCTAAAAAAATCCAATTTACCAAAGATGGTAAACAATTATTGGTAGGCACCAACTACTACGAGTTATTGATATACGCAGTACCCGATGGCAAGCTGGTACGTGAAATCAAAGTAGACAAAGGTATCATTACGGCAACGGAGTTGAAAAATCGGACTAAGGCCAAAGGGATTGCTCGGGAATTGGGAGCCTTGTATGACTTTGCTTTGAGCCCCGATGACAAAATGCTGGCGCTCAATTCCCAAGTCACGAGTTATGCTCCTGATAATAAAAACCTGGTGCCTCAGACAATGATCGGAGTACGTTTTATATCCTTTAAGAAAGGGAATAGCCTGGGAGTTTTTGGTGGTTTTAATGAAGGATTGAGCAATTTTTCGGTAACCAACAACGAAAAATACCTGATTTCGTCTCACTATGGGCGCTCTGCGGGTATCAGGCTCTGGAATTTACGCAAAGGGCAAATCGATGGTTTTGTGCCCGGTCCAATGAGTTTTTCCTATAGTAATGGCAAACAAATTGCCCAATATAGCCCTCAGGATGGTATTATTACCGTGTACAATGCCCCAAGCCTCAAAGTAGCTTACCGCCTCAACAAGTTAACGAATGTGCAGGAAGTATACCTTAGCAAAAGCGGTAAACGGTTGATTTATAAAACAGCAAAGAAACTGGATAATTATCGTTTTAAAATTACCTTGAATATTTGGGATGTATCTTCTCCCCAAAAACCCAAATTGATTCGAGAAGTAGCAGCGCGTACCACCGACCTAAAAGCCACCAAAAAAATAATGGTATTGGCCTATGAGATGAGCCCTAATGATGATTACCTGATCCTTAGAGTTAACGAAACGCTAAAAGATGGTAGTAGTGGTTTCAAAGTCAAAAGTATTGATTTGGCCAGTGGTAAAACCACCATGGAGTATCGTTTGAATATGTTTTATGACCAAATACTGGATTTTGTCCCTAATAAACCTCACGTACTGGTTTCTAAGATCACTCAAACTCCCGGAGACTACAAAGCCCAACTGATTGAACTGAACTATACCAATGGGGAAGTCATTGGGAAATTAGATACTGATTATGAAGTAATTTTTGACGCCCACTTCAGTGCTGATGGTAAATATTTAGTAACTGGCAGTGGAGGCTATTGGATGCCCAAAAACATTTATTTTGATGTAGCTGTTTGGGATTGGGAAAACAAAAACCTGAACTGTGTAATGGTAGGGCATGCCATCAATGTACGTCAGGTATGGTTTGGAAGCAAAGGCAAAAAAGTATACAGTGTCGATGAAAACAGCATCATCAAAGTATGGGACATCAGCAAATGTAAATTGGCGGCTTCGTTTTTAGGGTTAAACGACGACGACTATATCATTCTTAATGCCGACAATTATTACAAAACATCGAAGGGAAGCATCGATGGCATTGGTTTCCGTTATCGGGGGCAATTGCGTTCGTTTGGGCAGTTCGATCTACGGTTCAACCGTCCCGATTTGGTGATGAAAGATTTGGGAGCCTCGAAAATTGTACAACGCATTTATTACAAAGCTTGGCAAAAACGATTGCGCAGGGCTGGAATGACCGAAGCCATGATAGCAGGCGAAATGCACTTGCCCGAAGTATTCATTCCTAATAAGTTTGACCTCCCTCCTTCTACCAATCGCTCTGAGGTTTCGGTAAAAATAAGGGCGTTTGATGAGAATGTACCGCTTAAAAATTTGCAAGTGTACGTCAATGATGTGCCACTGTACGGTAAAACAGGTATTCCGGCCAGACGTAAAAATGAAGTAGAACGTACCCTGAAAATTAAATTAAACCAAGGTAAGAACAAGGTGTCGGTATCGGCGATTAATGAAAATGGGTTGGAAAGCGCCAAAGAATCTTTCAATATTGCTTATAATGCCCCCAAGAAGAAACCTCGCTTGTTTTTGTTGGCCATTGGCGTATCAGAATACGAAGATTCCAATCGAAACCTAAAGTTTGCCGAAAAAGATGCACGTAACCTGGCTACTTTGCTCACTACCTCGAGTAGCTACAGCGATACCATTGTGACTCGTATTTTGAACAAGGACGCTACTAAAGCCAATATTTTGAAAGCAGGCGAAATGTTTAAAAAAAGCACGGTAGACGACCAAATCATTATTTTTGTTTCTTGTCATGGCTTGTTAGACGAACAAATGGATTATTATCTGGCTACTACAGATGTAGATTTTGCTGACCCTTCTAAAAGGGGCTTGCCTTACGAAGCCATTGAGCGAATGCTGGACAAAGTCCCCGCTCGTAAGCGTTTGATTATGATTGATGCTTGCCATTCGGGGGAACTAGACAAAGCAGAGGTGGAGACGGTGAAAGCTCCCGAGGTAGTACAAAAGAAGGATAAAAAGATCACGATTGCCTTCAAAGGGGGACGTACTTTTGTAAAACCGAAGGCGGGACTCAACAATTCATTTGACTATATGAAGGCTTTGTTCAATGACATCTCCAACTCATCAGGGGCCACCGTTATTTCAGCCGCGGCTGGTTATGAGTTTGCTCTGGAGTCTAAAGAATGGAACAATGGGGTATTTACTTATTCGGTGCTCAATGGCATTCGTTCTGAAGCCGCTGATTTCAATAACGATGGGCGCATTTCTATTTCAGAGTTAAAAAACTATGTCATTAGTCAGGTAGCTGAGCTCACCGATGGCAAACAAGTGCCCACCACTCGCCGCGAAAACCAAAGTGTGGAAGTGGTGATTTATGAGAAATAAGTTTGGATATTTATAACTGACCTTTCGCAGTGATTTTCTTTGGAAAATTCACAAGAAATACAGTGATGAATGCGTCAGCTAAACTCGGCATTTAGTCTGTCAGCGTTAAGAACTTGAGTAATGGAGCCGTTAAAAATGATCACTGACATCCGTAGGTAGTGCGTTGGCTTTGGGTGAGGATGGAATGTTTGAGCATTTTAGGCGTAATG
>CALDJV010000933.1 GCA_937899305.1 uncultured Cytophagaceae bacterium | reverse complement strand
GTATAGCGACTAGAGATCAGCCAAATGGATTAGGTTATTTATGTAGTTTTACTAAGGATAGTTCATGGTATATTTCAAGTAGATCTTAATGCGTGTTGTGTAGCACCCAGTCTTGGTTGATCATCAGGTTGATGTTTTCCTTAGAAATGATCTCAATTCTCCCTTTCCCCAATCCGGGCAAATCGATGGTTCGGTTGGTGAGGTTAAGGTGGCCACTGCTACGGATGGTCGTGTCAACATTACTGATGTTTGCCAAAAAGTTAAAGTTAATCCATTGCTTATTTTTTTCTGGACTACTGAGGGTCAACTTTACCACGCAATGCTCAACGGCTTTTTCCTGGGGCCCTTTCCAGGTAACGTTTCCTTCATAGTGCAGGGGTAAACCGGCTGGAGTAAGTGGGGTGGAGGCCGATTGGCCTGAAGAAAAATTGACCTGAGTGAGCAAGTAAACAATGCCGGCAAGCACCAGTATACCCACTATTCCAAACCCCAAGGGCTTTGACCAATTGGATGATTGTTTTTTTCGTTTGGGTTCGCTTCTATATAATTCCATAAATTGAGTGTCTTTTTTGTGAAAAAATCAGGTGTAACATATTGATAAATATCCACCAATGAGGTCATTTAGGGACATTCACCCTAAGAGAAAATTTATTGTTATCCTGGCAGTAAAAGTGCCTTGCTTTGAAAGGCATGACCCGAATAAAAAAACAACTGCCTCTATGTTGCTGCGTAAAATCCCTGGTTTTTCTGATTTCTACAATGTTTACTTGCCCTTTTACCAGCTGAATGCGTTTTTCAACCTTGCCAAAAGGAACATTTTCAATGGAGCCGACCAACTTGCCATTGACATATAAATTAAAATAATCATCCTGGCCGCCTGGACTGGGACAATCTCGCATTTGAAAAACAAATTGCTGGGTTTGGATAATGGGCTCCAAGGGAATGGTGCGGCGATTTTTATCTTTCAACAAATCATTCAATGAGCCATTGACTCCATTATCTTTATAATTTTCTTTCTGAGCAATGAGTTTCACGTCACATTCTACCGGAACTTCGGGAAAAGTAACGACCCCATTAGTATTGGTGATTTCGGTCCAGGATTGATCGCCACAAGCAATTTTTACCTGAGCACCCGGCAAAGGCTGTTTGGTGGCTTGGTCAATGACCACAAACGATATCGCCTTGGTTTTGGGTTTGAGCCATAGGGTACGATATTTTTCTTTTGCTTCTATAAAATCGGCAATGATGTTACTGAGCGAATCAGGATAAAATCCTTTTTTTTCTCCCACTACCTTCAGTTTTTTAGCTTCATCTATCACTTTTACCTTAAAATTGACCAGCCCAACTTTACCATTGATATTGGTTCGTTGTTGTTGAATACGCTGGTTCTTTTGATCGTAGAGACTTACCAAAGCATTAGGGATGGGGTGTTTATCTTCAGTGTTTTTTACGATGAAAGTAATTTTCTCAGTAAGTGGCTCCAGATTGATGATCTTCGTTTTGAGCGCTTTACCACTTCCGCGAATCGTGTCGTTTTGATAACCAAACTTGCGGGCAATGATTTTGATGTTGGCACACTCGGGAAGCTGTGCAATGGTGATTTCGCCCGCCACATTACTCGTCAGAGTCAAGTGTTTCTTGAAGTAGTTTTGGTAATCCATCCAAACCTCTACTTTGGCATCGGGCAACGGCTCGCCATCGTCTTCGCTTACCACCGTAAAAGTAGTTTTTTGGCTCCGCAAGCTTAAATAAAACTGTCGCTTGATATCCAGTGGGCCTCCTTCTACGGTCTGCGTTTCAAAGCAAGGGCATACTGCTTTGGCCTTTAGTTTTTGGGTAAAAAGCTGATACAATAAAAAGGTGCGACTGCCAAAATCGGCCTTTCCTTGTTGGTTGGCGGTTTTGTCTAGGCTATCTCGCGTACTATAAAGCGAAATGATGGGTTTTTGGGGTTTCAAAATGGCCTTTTTTTGGTAGGCATCCAATGCCTGAAACTCCAAAGAAACCGGAATAGGCAACAGAGGCAGGAACAATAACAAAAACCATAACAACCACCAGGGTCTGCGACGAAGCCTAAGTGTGTAGGCTTGTTGCTCGGCATCGAAAGTAAATTTTTTCTTGATGTGTTTTTCTTTGTGTCTTCCTTTGTGTTTTTTTTGGGGGGAGGCATGTTTATCTTTCTTGCCTTGCTTTTTGCGGTTGATGATGGGCAAATGAATCGTCGCCTTTACCTTTTCCTGATCTTCGAAATCTTCGTAGGGCAAGGTGCATTTTCCTCGATCCTCGGGTTGGGGGCCATCACTGGTGGTCAGGGTGTTGGGTTTGTTGTCGTTATTTAAACTTTTGTAGTTAAAGTCAATCGAAATGTTAGTAAGCGGTTCTTTTTTGTACCCGAGCAACAATACTGTCACCTGTTTTTGTTCGGGAATGGTTATTTTGAGTAGGTATTCTTCTACGATTTCGGTTACCAGGGGCGTGATTAAATTAGCTGGATTTTTTTTGTCAATGATTTGTACCACTTGCCCTACTTCCAAATCTTCCAAAGTCACCCTGCCTGCTTCGTTGGTAGTGTAAAGCTTTTCTTCGCTGGGTTCGGCCCGATGATGTTGGGCCAAAATGATCGGATAACCCGCTTGTGCTTCCCCGTGCTGATTGATCACCTTCACGGTTTTATCTACTTTGATGGGTCGCTGAAGTTTTAGCAAAAAGTCATTGCCCTGCTTTTGAATCGGGTAGCTTTGTTGGATTCCTGGGTAACCTTCGGCCTTGACCACCAAGCTTTTACCTGCTTCCAATGCATTCAGGTCTACCAATCCCTGATGGTCACTGGTTTCCTTAAAAGTAACCTCATTTATGGTACAGTGAAGCACCACTTCATTCATTGGCTGGTTATCTTGGTCTACTACCTTGAGTTGGCCCGAGGTAATAAAAGGGAAGTAAACCCGGTAAGCCTGGCCCGGCCTAACGGTAAACTCCTGAGCGTGCAATGGTTTGCCGTCCTGGCTATTTTGTTCATACACCGTAAAAGTGCTATCAATCTTGCATCTTCCCCGATTGTAAGTACCCTCTGAGGTGGTTTGTTCACGAGTATTCCGCCCCAAATAATCAATGAAAAACGCTTTGTCTACCGCCAACGTCCCATCAGTATAAAATACCTCAATCAGTACCTGAGCAGTGGTTTTTCGGGGGCGTTTGATGGTGTAGCCTACTGGATCTATGGTCGAGGTCGTTTCAGCTGATTGGCAAGCCCATTCGGTGAGGATGGCTTTTAGGCCATCTTCGGTATGAATGATTTGAATGCTCTGTTCGTTGGGCACCAAAAATAGTTGCTCATAGTCTTTGGCAAACTCGGGGTGTTCGGCCAATACTGCAGCAATGCGTGCCTTTTTACCTTCTATGTAATCCGCAATGGTGTCCTTGTCCTCGTCGCTCAGCCCTGAAAAGTGCAATACCTCACGCTTGGTAAGTAATTGGTCATTGTTCAAGAACCACCGAGTGGTGTCGGTATACTTTTCAGGGCGGGCAAAAAAGTCAATATCAGGCCCCAATACCCTTTTCAGTAACGCGTACTGTTGGGCATAGTCTCGTTTACCGAGCAAAAACTGCAAACGATTATTTTGACTTTCGTAGAGATGAAGCATAAAACGGAGTAACTGCTTTTAGTAATTCGTGTTTTATTTAGTTGGTAGTTCGGAGTCAGTAGTTCATAGCTTTTTACTTCTGAGTCTTTAGTCCACAGTCGATGGTCCATAGTCCATAGTAGCGCAAAGCGAAGCAATATAGTTGCTTTCATATTTGCGAAAATGAGAGTGTGATCATCGCTTCGCGCAACCCGAAGTCCTGAGCGAAGCCGAAGGAACTAACCATAGAACAATGAGCCGAAGGCAGAACAATTTAACAATAATGAATCATCGCTTCGCGTAACCATTTAACAATGAGCGCAGCGGAACAATGTAACAATAAAACCATTTAGCCATTTAACAATTAGCCAAAGGCGGAACAATGGAACAATTATTTTTTACAGATGACTTTCACCGATCCATTTATCCAAGTAAACATATCCGACTTACTCCATTCTCTTACCGAAGGAGGGAAGAGACTTTGAAGGTCGGGAGGGTAAGTCTCATTCAGAATACCCGGATAAGCCAATCTACGCCGCACATTATTAATAATTGCGGGGCCAGTTTTGTCTAACAAAATCTTTCCCTGAAAGTTAGGTAGGCTGTAGATAATCACCCTGGTGCCTTTACCGATGGCAATGCCATCAAAAGTGGCCGCAACCGCTCTTGGAAAAGCACTGTTGTTGCTAGGATAATCCCCTTCTCCTACATATTCACTGTATCGATCTACTTGATAAATTTTACTCACATACTGATCTTTGAAATACCCACCTACTAATAGTCCGGTAAAAAATGCTCGACAACCAATTCGAGGTCCCTCCGGATCTTTTCGTTTAGAGTCCAGGCAAACGCGTATACTGCTGCCTTGAGCCAACAAATCCTTTACTTTTTTATCTTTCACGGTGGTGGTATTGTCTTTATAGTCAGGCGGATAAGTAGCAATGATGGTAACCTCGTCATCAGGTAAGACATCTCTCAACAAAAACCGTCCCCCTGCACCACCTACAATGGTATCTACCCGAATGACCTTGCCGTCTCGCTTGATGGTGACGATGTTTTTAGCTCCTGGCAGTCCTCGGCCATTGCTGGCGTCACAGTTAATAATGCCCAGTGTTTTCCGGTTCGATTCCAAGCATATTTGCCTTCCATCGGGCGATCCTTCCAGCAGGTCCTTCACCTTCACATCTTTGATCTTGGTGCGGTTCTCTTTATAATAAGGAGGATAATAGGCAATCACCGTAACCAAATCGTCGGGTCTCAAGTCACCAAACAAAAATTTACCATTGCCATTACTCATCAAAGTATCGGTACGAATCACTTTGCCGTTTCGCTTGACAATCACCACGTTTTTCACTCCGCTTAAGCCTTTGCCATTGCTTGCATCGCAATTACCCAGTTCTAATGACAACTTTTTGGGGCACAGACAAACCTTAATGATTTTATCCTTGAAGTTTTTCACAATGCCTCTAGCCTGACTACGTCCATCCGCGCAAGTTTCATAATATTTCTTGACCGCTTCCAAGGCAAACTCTGCGTTTACATAGGCACTGTCGTAATGCCCTTTGCCTATTCCATTGGTATTGGTAGACTCGTTGATACGCTTCTTTTTGCCTTTGATAAAAAAGTCAATATTTACCTGCGCATTAGGGATCGGCTGTTTGGTTTCACAATCAGTTACCTCAAACTTAATCCGTTCTTTCATCGGGCGTAGTCTCAGGCGTCGGGTAGAATCAATCGCGTCGGCCAGTAAATCATCCACCGTACGATTGAGCAAGCTATCAGGATGGTAATCTTGTTTGCTGGCAAATACACGTTTTATTTTGCCACAACGAGGAATACGAGTAAAAACAACCCGCCCGTCGGCTTCGGTCAAACTGGTATCTTTATATACCTTGCCATTAAATTCGGCAATGACTTCTACCCGAGTACCTGGCAAAGGTTCCAAATCTTCGTCATCCACCGCCCTGAAATCCAACGGAACCATCGCTGGAGCCAGTTTCAGTACCAAAGTGTCTTTGTTGCTGAGGCCATGGTAACGAGGCATCAGGGTATCACCCACATAACAATTTTGCCCATACGCCATGACGTACGCTTTGGAAGCCGACTTGAATAGATAAGAGTAAAGCGTGTATTTTAGTTTGTAATAACCTGCTACTCCATTGGTATCGGTTTTTTGAGCCGCTGCAACGCTATCGTTGGTAAAGAAGCGCCCACTACTAAAATCAAACAAGGCTGCTTTTTTATAGGTAAAACTGGTTTGCGCTTTTACGATGGGGGTTTGAGTACCTGCATCCAGCACCTTTACGTACACTTCTTTTTCGCACTGAATAAGCAACAATAGCGGCAGTAACAAGAGCAATAGCAACCACCAAGGTCTACGTCGGAGCCGAATGGTGTAGGCTTGTTGCTCGGCTTTGAAGGTAAATTTTTTCTTGATGAGCTTTTCTTTAGGTTGCCCATTTTTATCTTTTTTAACTTCTTTTTTCCGATTGGTTACCGGCAAATGAATCGTTGCTTTTACCTTTTCTTTGTCCTCAAAAGTTTCATAAGGCAAAATACACTTTCCCTGGTCTTCGGGTTGGGCACCATTGCTGGTAGTAAGGGTTTTGGGGGTAGCCTGGGCCTTATAGCTAAAGTCAATGGGAATATTGGGCAGGGGCTCATTTTTATAACCCAGCAACAACACAGTAACTTCCTTTTTTTCGGGAATGTTGATCTTCAGTAGGTATTCTTCCGCACCTTCAGCCACTACTGGGGTTATGAAGTTCTCTGGGTTTTTCTGGTCAATAATTTTGATCGTTTGACCCACCTCCAAGTCTTCCAAGGCCACGATACCTGCCTCATTGGTGGTGTAGTTTTGGGTTTCGTTGGGGGCTTCCGGGTTATTTTGGGTCAGCGTGATCGGATAATCTACTTGTATTTCTTCGTGTTGATTGACCACCTTTACGGTTTTGCCTACCTTCACCGGGCGGTGAATCTGAAACACAAAGTCGTTGCCTTGTTGCTGAATGCGGTAGGTCTGTTGGTTTGCCGGATGGTCTTGTGCCTGGGCCTGTAGATTTTTGCCCGATTCTAGTTCGGCCAGATCAATAATGCCCTCATCATTACTGGTTTCCTGGAAAGGGGAGTCGTTCCAATCGAGCTGAAGTACAAATCCTGGTACGGGCTGATCTTGTTGGTCCACGACTTTGATTTGCCCCGAAGTAATGAAGGGAAAGTAGACCTGATAGGTCCCTTCTGGTCGCACCGTAAACGTTTGGGCGTGCAATGGTTTTTGGTTGGCATCGTTTTGTTCATAAACCGTAAAAGTACTGTCTATTTTGCATCGGCCTCGATTGTAGGTACCTTCTGAGGTAGTCTGTTCACGGGTGCTACGCCCCAAATAATCGATGTAAAAACTTTTGTCACTGACGGGTGCTCCATCAGTATAAAATGCCTCAATCAGCACCTGAGCGGTCGTTTTACGAGGGCGTTTGATGGTGTAGCCTACCGGGTCTATAGTAGAAGTGGTTTCGGCCGACTGACAAGCCCACTCCGTCAAAATAGCCTGCAAACCGGTTTGGGTGCGTACGATTTTAATACTGCTTTCGTCAGGCACCAAAAACAACTGTTCGTAGTCTTGGGCAAACTCGGGATGCTCGGCCAACCTGGCTGATATCGCGGCCTTCTTGTCCTCAATATAATCGGCAATACTATCTTTCTCCTCATCCGTCAAGTCCGAAAAACTCAATACGTCACGTTGGGTGAGCGACTGGTCGTTTTCTAAGGACCAACGGGTAGTATCATCGTATTTTACTGGATTGGCAAAAAAGTCAATATCAGCGCCTAATGCTTGTTTCAGAAGTACATATTGCTGGGAATAGTTTTTAGTACCAAGCAAAAACTGTAATTGTTCGTTCGAGCTTTCGTGGAGTCGGAGCATAGTTATAAAGTTATTTACATTGCTTAGGTTTCGTAATTCGGGCTACATAGTTCAAGTTGCGCAGGCTTTTGGCCATTTCTGCTCGAAGGTAAGTATAGGGCAAAGTACCCAAGTCCTTCAAGGCTTCTCGTAATTTGGTCGCAGTTTTTTGAGGATTGTCTCGAATGTGTACCCTGGCCGACTTCACCCCATAATAGAGGTCTTCGGTGCTTGCACAATGATTTTTGAGGGCCGTCTGATGGGCTGCCACTACTTTCTTTTGTTGGTCATTGAAAGCCTCCGGAAGGGAAAGTTTCAATGCTTGTTCGTTGCGGGTAGCACTATAAGGACGCGCCAATACTGCCCGGTATTGTTTCATCGTTTTTGCTAGTTGATCATGTTTGTTCAAGTCCTCAATCAAACCATTCAATGCATTTGCTTGACTTGGATAAACCGTCTTGAGCCATTCACATTGCTTTTTCAAGCGATTGTTTTGACTAGGGTCAAAATCCAAATTGTTGATGCGTTTTTTTACCCCAGGGATAAACTGGGCTTGTAGGTTATTTTTGAGCAAGTCATACTTTGTATCACAATCCTTTCTTTCTTGCTGCAGTTTTTGTACTGTTTTTTGTTGTTGCTCAATTTTCGTTTGTTGATTTTTTATCTGTTTGTTCAATTCTGTTATTTGTGAGTCTTTGCCCGAGTTAGATTTTGTTTGGGCCTTCAAACGATCAATTTGGGCTTGTAAGTCCTTTTTATCCTGCTGTAACTGGGCAATTTTCTTACTTTTAGTAGCGGCTGAAGCCCCACTTTTCCTGAGTTGTTCGATGGTCGCATTTCTGGCCGATAACTGCGCATCCTTGGTAGCCAATAGCTCCTTTTGCTCACGGTTGGTTTGGGTCAAAGCGGCTATATTTTTATTGGCTTCTTCCAACTTTTGTCCTTTTGCTATCAATGCTTTCAACTCCTCTAGTTTGGCATTTTTCACCTCAATCCCTTTTCTGGCCTTTACCCCATAAGCCGCCAAAAACTTATCCAGCGCCTTGGCTTTCTCCTCCATTGCCTTGTATTTTTTTAATTTAACCGTCACCTTTTGTGCTTGGGTTGTTCCGGTTACCCAAATCATCAAGATTGTAATTATAACCAAGTGTTTCATGATGTTTATCGTCTAATTTTTGATATCTTTTTCCTCACATTTGCAAGTTTTTGGGTTAAACTCATAATCTGCCTTGTCTTCACAAAGCTTTTTTTGACATTGACAAACGTAGTAATTGAACCCTTTTGCTTTGTATTGATTGCATTTACAGTATTTTTCTCCTCCTCTTGCTTTACACCGTTGAAAGTCAAAAGAGGCACTTTTGTGATCGTTTAGGCGCTCTATGCTATAATTGACCTTCTTTTGCAAAAAGGTGTTTTTCTTGAAATACCGCATATTGGGGTAATCCTTGATGTCTAAATACAACGCATTGTAGCGCGCCTCGATGTGAGGTTGACTACTGGTATATCCCGCGATCTGGTTTACCAATGACAAAGCCTTGTGATATTTGGCAATCAAGCCTTGGGCCTTGATACCAGGGTGTTGCTTGGCTTCTTTCTCTAATGCCAACAACTGTTTATAGTCACTACCTTGCTCACAAAATTGCCACGTAGCCTTGTTTAAAGTAACCACATAAGCCTGAGTCAGATTGGCCAACAATGTTTTTCGTTGGCTTGGGTCGAGCAAAGGTTCAGGAGTGTTGCTTGCATAACGATCAATGTCTCGCTGAATACTCTTATAAGCTTCCTTGTCCCAAGCAGCCTTGCTCAAATGTTGAATATCACCAGTAAACTTCTGAAAGTTTTCTTGAGTGGTAGTGCCAATGGGTAAATCCTGTCCATCATCCCCACTGGGAATCAATTGAGTAGCAGCCACTACTCCGCCCACTACCAGGATTACCAGTAGTAGTTGAAAAACGGAATTATTGAGTAATTTTTGCATTGTAGTTTTTTTAGTTGATAGTTCGGAGTCAGGTGTTAGTAGTTTTGTTTGATTTTCAGTCCACGGTCGACGGTCCATAGTCCACAGTAGCGCAAAGCGGTACAAATAACTCATCGCTTCGCGTAGCCATTTAACAATGCAACAATGAGCCGTAGGCGGAACAATAGAACAATGTAACAATAAAGCAATTTAACCATTTAACAATAAGCCTTAGGCGCAACAATTTAACTGCTGTTGATAACGAAGTATTGCCCTCGAAATGCTGCTTGCTTTAGGCTTTTTTATACCAAACCCATTTTTAGGTAGATGTATCAAAGGCTCGGTATTTTGGGCAGTTTTAGAATACACTTCTGGGGCAAAACTTGACTTGGTAATCCATTTATACGTGGGCAAGTTTTGTTTTTTTGAATCACCAAATGCTAAAAACTTGCCTAATGTGGAATATCAGTCTATGCGATGCCTCGTTTATGTAGGAAATCTTCTATTTGTTGGGCCCTCACCTGATTCATGAATTTCTTGATAAAGTTTCTAAATTGTTCCAAAGATTTTGGGTTATTGTTTCCATTGGTGGTATAAAGCGCAAGAATGTTTTTATACATTCGTAATACATCTCTTTGCGTTTTGCTCAAGAAAGCGTACTTGTTATAGATAAAATTGGTAGTAACAAGATTGAAGGCTCCATAAATTTTATAAGGAGTATGTTTTACCCCGGCTATGTCAATGGTTTGGCCAGTGTTTCCTTCCTTGATTAATTGGTCGGCGGCGGCCACCAGGGAAGCAATCTCGAGATAGTACTCCAGTTTTTGGGTGTCCAATGAATCATTTTTGGCTGCCTTTAACAAGGGTTGGGAGGCAGCCAGGTCAAAACTAGAGTCTTTTACCTGAGTTTGCAATGCTTTCTTCAAGGCCACTGCATACTGTGCTGCTACCTTTTGTTGCAACGAATCTAAATCAATGGTATTCTTGACTTTGCGCTTGGCTTCCCGTAATTCCGCCAGTTCCTTTTTTTGCTGGAGGAGCATTTCTCGAAACTTTTCATAATCTACTGGATTCCACTGCCAACCATCGGTAGACACTACCCTAGACAGCTGTAGCAGGTTTTCGGTGGGTTTGCTCCAGTTTACCGCTCCAAACATCCACGCCCTTACCCCAATAAATCCGAGGGCCAGGACCAGTACAATGCCGAGTGGAATCAGGTATTTACGCAGATCGGGCCGCGCTTTGTCGGTAATGGCTTGCTTTCGAATTTTATTGCTTTTCTTGTCTTTAGCAATGGTGAGCAACGAAGCCTTGTGTTTTTTGGAAGTTTTGAGGGCCTTCGATACTTTTTTTCGACTATCGTTATCCTTAGACGATTTGGTAGGGGGAGGCGAGGCCGCTGCTATAGGTTTAGGCAGGGCTTTCAACGGAATACCCAAGTACATTTGGTTGCCTTCACTTCTAAAAATCACCTTGAGTCCTTGGTCGTTAGAGGCCGAATCAAAGCTTTTGTAGCCGTCTTTAGAAGTTCTAAAACGAATATGGTCCTGATCGGCCTTGGCAAAAGCAAAAGTGTCATTAGAAGACAAGGTAGTGGTCAATAATGGTTGGTTGTTTTTAAGAATCTCAAACTTTACCCCCAACAAAGGTTTTTGGGTAGAACCTCCTTCATTGTAGACCACTACTTCCAAATAAAATATTTGTTGGCGTGATTGGTCGTTGATGTTAGGCAAAGTGCGTTTGAGAGCCATCCCTTCTTGAGATTCAGGCAGGAAGTACACTTTATGATACAGCCGAAAATGCTGGTCCTGATGCTGGGCAAAAAGCGAAGGCAAGGCACTGGCATCAGCATAGTACAACACTGCTTTTTGGTGATCTGGCACCGGAAAAAACTCATTGGCGACAAATTGATGTTGTTGCTGTTTGATCTCCTGATTAAAAAAATAAGCTTTGGCTTCTTGAGTAATCTCAATGCGGTTGTCGCGTACATATTTTTCTTTAAACAGTTGAGCCAGCGATTGCAGTAAAGCAAAAGGAGGAGTAGCCGGAAGCTCATGGGCAGGATAAAACAATCCCAAAGCATAAAACCCAGGTTTGCCGTGGGCATCCAATACCGAGTGATAAATGATCCAGGCTTGGTAATCGGTGGTTTGTTCAAAGCCATAGAAATGGGATGAGGTATCATCAAACTGAAGATCTTGTCGGATGTCTAAATCGACCTTGGCCCAGCCAGGCTGTTTAAGATCAATCCCATTGCTAAAAAATGTGTCCACTCGTTGCGTAGTACCCCAGGCTACCACTGCCGGAATTTGTTCTCGAGTGATGTGTGCTTGAAATTTCATGTTTGATTACTATAGTATGCTTCTATCTTGGAGGAAAGTTTCTATTTCGGCAAGCCGTGTGGCACCCGCCACTTGTTTTACATAATCTCTAAATTGCTGCAAAGATTTTGGATTATTGTTTCCATTGGTGGTATAAAATTCCACTACGTCTTTGTATAGTTGTACAATGCGTTTTTGTTCAGGATTCAGGAACTTGTATTTACCGTTTACCAAATTTCTGGTGACATTTTTCAAACCACTGTATAGCTTAGAAGGGCTAAAAGAGTAACTATCTACTCGAATCGTTTGCCCTATATTTCCTCGTTTAATCAGTTGATCTGCGGCTGATACAAACAGCGTGAGTCGCCAATAAGCTTCTAACTTTTCATAATCTAGTTTATTGTACTTTGCTGGTTCTCGCAATTTGTTGGTATTTTTAAAACTGAAATTAGGGTTGTCTATTTGTTTGTTAATGGCCAACTGCAGAGCGGTTTTATAGGCAGCCTTGGCTTGATTGGCCAACGAATCCAAATAATTTGCCCCATTGAGGCTGTCTGAGGAGGATACCTCACTTAGTTTCCTTCGCTGTTGGTTCAAGGCCGTTTCAAAAGTAGTGTAGTCTTCTTTATTCCACTCCCAATTGCTTTGAAACAAGGCCGCACTAGTGAGGTTTTGGGTACTATCGGCCCAGTTGATGGGTGGAGCTGAACTACCACCCCCCAATTGCAAAATTACCAATATCAAAATGAGTGCAGCTCCAGTAGCAATGGCGGCTGGTACCAGCTTTTTTTTATGCTTTTGTAGAAAACTTTCTGGGTCCTCTTTTCTCTGTTCCGCTTTGTCTTGGATTTGAGTATTGCGTTTCTGTGGTGTAACTCGAGTGTTGCGTACTTTGTGGGTTACCTCCTCAGTAGGGTTGTCTTCCGCTTTGCCCTGCAAGTTTTTGTGGGTGTTGTTGGCTATTTTTATGCGGTCTTGTCGATGAATTTGATCATCCGGATCGGTTTCAGTATCTCTGGTAGGGCCTTGCCTCTCTTGACCCTGTTTCACTTGAGCTCGTCTCTGTTTTTCTTCTTCCGTAATGGTTAGAGGAATGGCCAAATAAATGGTACCTTGTTCTTCTTTTTCTTCATAATCGGCCTCATCCCACTGTTCCCGGTTCAAGCTGTTGAAAGTTTGGTACCGGTCTTTTTCGGCCACATACATGATTTTATCCTGCTCCGATTTATCCAGAGGAATGACAACTGGGGGATTTACTTTCTGCTCAAAAATAATTTGATCGTTTTTCAAAACTTTGAGCGCCACCTCATTCAAGGGTTTTTTTTGCTTGTTATCTTGGTCATACAAATGAATGGTGAGTTCATACACTTTGCCAAGGTGATGTACATCAATGTCTTGTAGGGTTTCCAGGCTACTGGTCAAACGACTGGTCTCAGGGAGTAAATAAATGGCTTGATAAGGCTGAAAAGTAGGGTGCAAACACGCATCAAAAAATACTTTTAGCGTATCATCATCTGAATAACGAAACACCGCTTTTTGTTGCCCAGCTGGAGCGCATCGTTTCTTCTCGAGGGTGAGCTGGGCATCGTTGATGGCCTTGATAAAATAATAAGGGCTTTCGTGTTCATCATCTTTGATCCGATATCCGGCAAACGCATTTTCAACGTATTTATCCCAATAAATTTCCCGCATTTTGTTGAGGGTATCCAGCGGATTTTCCGACAAAACATAACCCGCTGGCACCAGCAAAGAAACCGCGTAATAACCAGGGCGGTTTACCCAATCCAGAATCGTGCGATAAGCGGTAAAACACTGATATTTAGGAGTTTGTTCAAATGAATAGAAGTCCATTTGAGTAATAGCAAACTGAATAGGGGTACGTGCATCGGTCAGCTCTTTGTCTATCTTATCTACTAAATTATCAGTAAAAAAAGTCTGTTTCCCTCTTTTGGTACCCCATACCGCAATGGCGGGTCGTTGTTCGTTTTCGATATTTTCATTAAACTCCATAGTGAATGCTTAGGTCTTCGGTTTTCTTATCTGGTGTTTTGATGATGCACTACCTACAATGATGCTCAGGAATGATGAAGAAATAAATTGCTATTCTTGAGGTAGAGGTTTTGGTTTGAGATGAGGCTATTTTTTGCGCTCATAGCAGGGCTATGGGCAATAAAAATAACGAAATATCAAGCCGAAAAATCACCTCTAAGAATGTAAGTTTATTTTTGAATAATTCCTCTTTTTACCAAAAACGACGCTTCTTTTTCTTCTTTTTGCCAGACCTTTCTATGGCCGTGGTAGTTTCACACAACAAGTGATAAATCTCTTCAGAATCATCGGGTACATAGCGGTAGCGCATGCCATTGGGTTCAAAGTCTCCCAGACTAAATTTATAAACGTGGAAACTGAGGTCATATTCTTCCACAAAATCCTCACACAAATT
>CALDJV010000932.1 GCA_937899305.1 uncultured Cytophagaceae bacterium | reverse complement strand
CCATGTCTTGTACTTGGCCGACATTCCAATTGTTGAGAGGTTGGTTAAACTTGGTAGCCACTTGAAACATACTTCTCATGGTGGTCACCTTACTGACATCCCAATCATTGATGTTTTGATTAAATGCCGTTGCATCTCGAAACATCGTATTCATATTGGTCACCTTGCTGGTATTCCAATTACCAATCGGTTGGTTAAAAGCCCGGGTAAAACCAAACATCACGGACATATCAGTTACTTGAGTAGTGTTCCAACTACCAATGGGCTGGTTAAAAGCCCTTGCACTGCGAAACATAGCCCCCATATTCGTTACATTTTGGGTATTCCAGTTACTGATATCCTGATTAAAAACCAGTGAATTGTTAAACAGGGCATTCATATTAGTCACCTTACTCGTATTCCAGTTACCAATCGGTTGATTAAAAGTCCTTGCCCCCTCAAACAAAGCAGACATATTGGTTACCTCACCTACATCCCAATTCCCAATAGGTTGATTAAAGGCGGATGCACCTGCGAACATAGAACGCATATTGACTACCTTACTGACATTCCAATTGCCAAGGGGTTGGTTAAATGCAGTAGCCTCTAAAAACATATTACTCATGTCAGTTACATTACCTGTATTCCAGTTACCAATGGGTTGGTTGAAAACCTTCGCTCTGCTAAACATATTATTCATATTGATCACCTTGCTCGTATTCCAATTACCAATAGGCTGATTGAACATCTCAGCGGCTACAAACATAGCATTCATATCAGTTACCTTACTGGTGTTCCAATTACCAATATTTCCATTAAAATTTGTACAAGATTGGAACATACTTGCCATTGAGGTAACCAAACTAAGATCGGGTGCATCAGTAGCATTGTAGGTCAGGTTTTCACAACCAGAAAAAGCTTTTTCCATAGAAGTCCAGGCAGCGTTGCCCCACTTTTCTATGGTCAAGAGTTTAAGTCGGTCGCGCGCATTGCCAAACCTAATTTGAGTCAAGTTGCCTGTAATACTGATTTTGTAAGTACCAATACTGGGGAAGGTAATCGTAATAAGATTGGTAGCATTGACGGTTCCATTGTTGGCCGCATTGCCTACTTCTTCCCAAGCAACAGTGTAAGTACCTACCCCTGGAATGGTGATTTGATTGTTGTTGGAAGTACCTGGGTTGTCGGTTTTCCAAGTAGTAATGAACTGGCTGTAGCCAGTCAAAGACAAAGTAACAAGTAACAGGAGGGCGATCGCCTGGGAGCGCCAAACGACTTGCCAGCGTTCGAGCTTATTTTTCTTTTGCATGTTTCGAGAATTATGAGTTATCAGCGTAATTCAGTTTTTCTGAGGGGATCCGAATAGTTGGTTGTTGTGATGGTCATCTATATTTTCATTCAGGGTATGTACCTGCCAGATTGTGAAAGCCTGGCAGGCATAAAACTTTGCTAGTTCATTAGAGTAATTGAGGTTTGCCAGAAGCACTGGTCGCTGCTCTCTTAGTTCCTTTTCCATTGGCTTCCATTGCGTATGATGGTTCCTCATAACCAATGGTTTGTTTTTTCTTAATCATTCCTCTTCTAATAAATGCGCCTCCTTTGATAGATTGAAGGTCAATAATTTCCTGATTTTTAAATTTTTTGAATGTTTTCATCATATTAATTTGATTGTAAATGAATGATCAAAACCAAAGTTGATTTTCGATCTTAAACTTGGCTGGTCGTGGAACAATGTCCTGGAATAAAGCCAGGAGAAAAGGTTTCCACAGGGTAAAGATTATTACCTTGAATCTATAATTGGATGAGCATTAGCGCTTGGCCGCCGCCTTTTTACAGCTCACTTGGGTAGATCTTGAATTGCCTTCGCAAAACATAGGGCCGTATTTGGTACCTTTTAGGTTTTGTCGTATGTAATAGTGGACAAAATAGCACTCCCCTTTTCCTTTGATTACACCAATCACTCGAACCCGACGGGCCATCACTCGGTCTGAGTATTTATGACGAATCTCGTTCCACTCCTTGGAATAAAAATAAGACCGCACCACAGTATATGTATTGCTACGTCGAGTAATATAGCTTTGAATCACCTTGGTAGCCTCCACTAATAACTTGGTATTTTTCATTCCCTCGGCAGGTAGTTCAACCCCAGCAAGCTCCGCATCTTGGTACACTTGGTAAGCCTCACATACCTTGCTAAAATATTGTTCAAACAATTTGATGGCCTTGTCCTTGTTCATGGCTGATGCTTTGGCTTTGTCCATCGCCAAGTATGAAATCGATTTATCCTTTTTCTCGTTGTATTTTACCTGACAATCATCCGAGGCCTGCGAATAATTGTACCTGGTTACCAATAGTGACCCATCTTCTAACAAAAATGCTCGGGCTGCGCTAGAACCTTCCACATAAAACATGGTGCCTTTGTAGGCTTTGTAGGTTTTGGTGTTGTCTTTATAAAGCTTGATAGAAACCCTGCCCGATTTCATTACCAATACCCCGTCGTTATAAGTCACCTTGACTTTTCGTATCCTCTTTTCATCGCTGGAAAAAGCGTAGTACTTGCCTGATTTTTGGGCCGCTAGTTTGCCACTGAAGGTGAACAGGGACAAACAAACACATAAATATGCAATCGTTTTTTTCATAATTTCAAGTTGTATTTCTTGCCAATAGTCAGTGTAGTCTGACTCATTTATGTCTGGTTTTTTGTTGTAATCTTATTTTTTATTAAATATTTTTCTTAGAGTTTCAACCCCATTTTCACACTTTTGGAGAGTTCAGATCATCCAGTTAATATTCCTTGCGTCTCAGTTCTTCCCGATACGCTGCCCTTTCTTTTTGACTGTTTCTTCTCCGACGAATCCCGACACCTCCTTTGAGCATTTCAGGAGCCTTTACTTTTTGATTTTCAAAGTTTTTGAATGTTTTCATCATATGTTTTTTCATTAATGATACTTCATTGGTAATGCTTGCTTATGACCGCATTACCAGATAATAACTATTCAAAATTACGGGTTAATTCAGTGGGCCGCTGACCAACTTTGAGAACGGTCAGGTTTTTGGATTGAGTGGTGGCTCTAAAACAGGAAACGGTAAAAATGGGAAGACCAGAAATGGCTCATTCAAGCAAAAATGAGCATTTGTTCGTTTTTACTTCGCTTATTTGGTAAATTTTATAGTTTTGTCAAATCAAGTACAAACGCTCCGTTCAACGATACCCAAAGCATTTGAAAAACTACATCTACATCATTTATTTTTGTTTACTTTTCAACTGTCATCAGGCATTTGCTCAGTCGCCCTATCTTCAGCAAATTACAGATCGGGAAGGGCTCCCCAGTATGATTGTATATGACATTATGCAAGATGCCCAAGGTTACATTTGGTTAGGAACCGAAGCAGGTATTTGTCGTTATGATGGCATCCATTTCGAGACTTTTAAAGTATCCCAAGCCAAAGGAAAATCATTCACTACTTTACAACAGGATGCTGAAGGACGCATCTATTTCACCAACTTTAGCAAGCAATTGTTCTATATTTATCAAGGAAAGGCCCATTTGGTATCGCTTCCGCCACCACTTCATAAAAAAGGCATAGACAGCTACACTATAGATCACCGTAACCGCCTTTGGGTATCTGGCCATCGAGGATTGATATTTGTAAAAACAGAGCCCAGCCAGCCCTGGAAGTCACTTGGAAGGT
This sequence comes from uncultured Cytophagaceae bacterium, assembly GCA_937899305.1. Taxonomy (GTDB): domain Bacteria; phylum Bacteroidota; class Bacteroidia; order Cytophagales; family Microscillaceae; genus Microscilla. Next base: position 10,563 of record CALDJV010000932.1, on the reverse strand, counting down.
ATGCTCCTTCAAATGTGATTGGAGCCAAGTTTTTTCTAGACCCTGAAGGCAAAGTGTGGATCATGCACCATAAAATACTGGTGCAAACCGATGAACAATTCAAAGCCAAACTAAAAACCAAGGTGGGTACCAAAAATCAGATTGTGAAATTGGTTTTTGTAGGCCAAGAGATTGTAGCTTCTGACGATCGTGGAGTGCTCTACCGTATCCACCTCGACCAAAACCACTCCTGGAAGCCAGTCTTCCAAGATACAGAGTTGGTCAAGAACAAGTTAGTGATGTTGGTCGCAGATCATCAAGAAAATATTTGGGCTTGTACCTACCAGGGAGTAAACCTTTACCCTCGTCGCTCTCGCTCTGTAGAAAACAAGTTTACCTTTTTAAAAAATAAGTTTGTAAGTAACATGATGCAGGATCGCGAACAAAACTATTGGTTTACGACTATAGGCAATGGTTTGTTCAAAATGGCCAACAAGGATATTGTACACTTCAATGTCCAAAATTCAGCTTTGGATTTTGACCAAATCAACTGTATGGTTCAAGATTCCAAAGGCAATTTGTTTCTTGGTACCAATGGCGATCAGCTCTATTATTTTGACACCAAAAAGCAACGTATCACCCACAAATACCCATTGCCCTTTGGCGATGTAGAATGTATGTTGTTAGATAATGTGCGTCAGAAACTTTACTTGGAAAACTATAAGGTATTGGTTTTTGACCTCCAGAACATGACTCGATCCGATGTGTTTTGGATGGGTAGCACGCCCAAATCATTCGGTACTTACCAAAACAAATACCTCATTACCGCCTCGGGGAATCAATCTTACATCAGCCATTTAGAGCGGAGCAAGCGTTTTAAACCCATTGATTTACTAAGCAAGGTACCCCAAGACTCCACCCGAAACCTAAAACGCCTCAGACCTACCAGGAGTCGGGTGGTTTGGGTAGATACCCACAAGCCCCGCTTTTGGATCGGATACGACGACGGCCTTTTTTACTACGAAAACAACCAGGAGCGGGAATTCAAAACGACCAATCAACAAACCATCATTGCTTTGGATATCAATCAAGATGCTGATGGAATAATATGGGTAGGGACGGCGCAGCAAGGCGTATTTGCAATCAAAGACCAGCAAATTGTTCAACATTTAAACACGGGTAATGAATTGATGAGCGATTACTGCCGTAAGGTATTCAAAGAGGGGCAGGTGCTGTACTTGGGTACCGACAAAGGCTTGCAAGTACATGATTTGCAAACCAAGCAATCCCGGTTTTTTAACCAAGCCGATGGCCTGCCGGGTAACGAGATTAGGGATTTTATTATACAAAAGGAAAAAATTTACCTGGCCACCACCGCGGGCTTATCAGTACTAAACAAGAACTTTAACACCACCAATCGCACCCCACCTTTGATCTATATCACAGAATTATCGGTTCATGACCAGTCTCAACCACTCCAAAAACAACATCAGTTTGCTTATGATCATAATAATTTAACTTTCTATTTTACTGGTATTGCTTTTCGTAGCAATGGCAAGTTTAGGTACAAATATAGAATGGAGGGGTTGGATAAAAAATGGAATTATAACCAGAGTACCAACAACTTGGCGCGTTATTCGGCACTGCCCCCTGGTAAGTATCGTTTTCAGGTCAAAGCCATCAACGAAGATGACATTGAAAGTGAACAAATGGCCACCATTGATATTGTAATTACACCTCCTTTTTGGGAAAGGTGGTGGTTTATGGCATTGATGGTGCTCTCGATAGTGACCATCATGGTCACCATTATTTTACTAAGATCAAGGGCTTACCGACGCAAATCTAATTTGGAAAAGGCCTTAAGCAAAGCCACCCTAGAGTCTCTGAAACTGCAAATGAATCCTCATTTTATTTTCAATGCAATGGGGGCCATTCAACATTACATGATGGCCAATGACTCTATCAATTCCAGCGACTACCTGGCCAGATTTTCCCGATTGATGAGGGCTGTACTAGAAAATTCACGTCATGAGTACATCAGCCTGGAGGAAGAAATAGAAATGCTGGAAAACTACTTGGTATTGCAAAACCTAAGGTATGAGGGTGATTTTGAATACCAAATCATTGTAAAAGATGCCCTCGATCCCGAAATGATTGCCATCCCTCCTATGTTTGCCCAGCCTTTTATCGAGAATGCCATAGAACACGGCATTGCTCATCTCAAAGATGCAGGACAAATTCAAATTATCTTTAGCAAATCCAACAATACGGTTTGTTTGGAAATTATTGATAATGGCATAGGCATCACCCAAGCACTTCAGGCCAAGCAATCGAAAAGTATCAAGCATCGTTCGTTGGCTACGGTGATCACTCAAGAACGCATTGGCTTGTACAAACAAAGCCTTAAAAAAAACATTACGTTTGAGGTCCAAAGTTTAGATAGGGGAACCCGTATCGTATTTTATCTACCTTATCAACTGCTATAATATTTACTTTTATGAAAACAATTATAATTGATGATAACCAGAAGTCCCGAGATTTTTTAGAAGGGCTCTTACTAAAATATTGCCCCGAAATATCGTTGATGGGGAAAGCATTTGACATTACAGAAGGCAAACATTTGATAGAACAGGTGAAACCAGAATTGGTATTTTTAGATGTAGAAATGCCTGGTGGTACTGGCTTTGAACTCCTGAAACAATTTTCCTCCATCGATTTTAAAGTGATTTTTACTACAGCCCACGAAAAATATGCCTTGACTGCCATCAAGTTTAGTGCTTTGGACTATTTACTAAAACCAATAGATTCTCGTGAGTTACAACAAGCCATCACCAAGGTAAAAGCAAGCATTGACCGGGAGTTTTCACAACTTAAAATTCAAACTTTACTGCAAAACATCAACACCACTCCTGCTGCTCAAGAGCAAAAAATTGTCCTCAAAGACAAGTATGGAATGCAGGTTACTTTGCTAAAGGATGTCATTCGCCTGGAAGCAGAAAATAGCTACACCCAGTTTTTTATCAAAGACCAAAAACCCCTCATCATCAGCAAGCCACTGAAAGATTACGAAAAGATATTGCCTCAAGAACAGTTCTTTCGTTGTCACAAATCTCACATTGTCAATATGAAGTATTTATTACGTTATGATAAGCGTGAGGACGAAATACTCATGATGCAAGACGGCAGCAAAGTACCTGTTTCTCGTCGCAAATTGGATGTGTTGTTAGAGAAGATGAACAGCCATTTATAAACGCACTTCGCTTAGGAACATGTTCAAAATAAGTGTCCGGTTTTCGGAAAAAGTTTGTTTGCCAAGTAACTTTAAAAATCGGCTAATAGCATTGCTATTCGGCTATTTTTTAAGGAAGCATGGCGAGCAAAATTGAAGCGAAAACCGACAATTATTGCGCAACTGTTACTTAAACACCCTACAAGGGCGGGTTTTCACCAACCCGTCTTGTGAATACCAAAAAACGATGCAAGAAAATAACACCCCAAAAACCTTCAAGTCAATCAAAACTCACCATTTCTCCTTTGACCACCAAGTCACTTTTTAGGGTAAAAAAATGATGCTCCTGTAGCCGAAGTGGCACTGGTAAACCATAACGCAGTAAAGTATTGTGCAATAAGGTATAAATCAACGCTTCGTACACTTCTTTGGGGGTGTAGTCGGGAAAACAGGCTAAACATTGCTTTATGCTGATGCTACGAGGAAACGCCAATCCGGGCAATCCATTGACATCAAAGAAACGAACCGTTCCATGCTCGTCTATTCGGCCATCTACTCGGCTCATATCCTGAATGTTCAGGGCTTGTACTACTGAGGACATATATAATTTAAGCTGGTTTTTTATTTGCTCATTGGTGATGATGAGCTGTGCTTTTCCACCTTCGTTCCAGGCATTCAAACGCGTCTCCCGATCCAAAATATCTTCCAACTCATAATAGGTAGGTAGCAAACACATAGCGTCACCCAATTGAACTACCCCACAGGTAAACTCTTCTCCTGGGATAAATTCTTCAATAATCAAATGACTCCAGGGAAATCGATGTAAAATTTCGCGCGCACAATCCACTGCTTCGCTTAAATGATGCGCCTTTACCACACCAATACTGCTTGATTCGGAGGTGGGCTTGAGTATCATTGGAAAACCAATTCCACTGGTTGCAATCAATGCTTCCAAGTTTTCGATTTGCTCAGCAGTGATCACCAAATGATCTGGAATGGGAATATTGGCCTGGTCTAATATGCTTTGGCATTCATCTTTGTTCAAGACCTGCCGTAAAGTAGTTGCTCCTGATCCTATCAATGGCAGTCCCCGTTGTTCTATGAGGTCATTCAACCATATCACTTGGTTGTTGGACGCATTTACGTAGTAGGCATTGCTCCAGACAAGGGTGTTGGGAGTCACTTGATCCAATACATTGTTGAGCTCCTGTACGTTGGTTACTTCGTCTACTTGTACCAAAAAGCCTGCTTTGGTGAACACCTCAATCACTACTTTGAGGGATGTAGTATCTAAAAACCAGCCATTGTCCCAATGCCCCTGACTGTTAATGATTTGTATCTTCATTGAATAGTTGTTTGAAGGTTTCTCATGAATATTTTGCAAACAAATCATTTCCCGCTAAAAATCGGCATCTTTGCTCCAAAACAAAGGGTTTCTACGGGTAAAAAAGCGGGTTTTCAGCTATTACCTAAAGGTTTAATATTGTTTTTTGAGAAAAGCCTATCCCCAAGTTTATCCAAACATCCACATTATCTCAATACAGTCACTGTACCATTCATCGTCGCCTTGTTTCCATTGACATCAGTATACTTAATCACCCAAAAATAAACTCCATTTGGAACAATGTTGCCACTATGGGTGGTTCCCTTCCAATCTATCGTCAATTGATCTGTACTAAACACTTCTTTTCCCCATCGGTTGTAAATTCTGGTGTTCATTGAACGGATATTGTTACTTCTGATCGGAGCAAAAACATCATTTTTGCCATCCTGATTGGGAGTCACCACATTAGGCATTTCCAAGCTTGTCGTACAATCCTTTTCCTGTATCTCAATTGTCGCAGTGGCAGTACAGCCATCTACCGTTACCTCTACCCAATAAGCGCCTGCTTGAGAAACATTAAACGTGGCCTGAGTAGAATGATCTGACCACAAGTAAGTCGCATTTGGGGTATAAGCATTGAGCGTCACTGTTGTTCCTAGGCAAATGGTGGTATCATTCCCAATATGAACATTGGGTACTGGGTTGATCACCTGAATGGTATCGGTAATGCTACAATTGTTGGTCGTAATGGTCACCCAATACGTACCAGGTTTGGTCACTTTGTAAGTGGGATCGGTCGCCTGATCCTGCCATACATAAGTTGCATTGGGCAGAGTTACATCCAGATTGGTGGTTTCTCCTTCGCACAATATGAGTTCGGTAGGCAGTTTTGTAGATGGTAGTGGGTGATAGGCTACTTGAATGGTATCCGTTGTACTACAATGGTCAACGGTAAGTGCTACCCAATAAGTACCCGTCTGGGTCACTTGCAACGTTGAGTTGGTAGAACCATCACTCCATTGATAAGCAGCATTTGCAGTAGTGGCATCCAGTACCAGCACTTCCCCTTCACACAAGGTAGTGTCTTTGCCCAAGGCAATCGTAGTCAATGGATTGTAGGTAACTTCAATCGTATCGGTGGTACTACACTGGCCAATGGTAGCTTTTACCCAATACAAACCAGGTTGTGTCACCTCATAGGTTGAACCCGTCGTATTGTCTTGCCACAGGTAAGTAGCGTTTGCATTGGTTGCATCCAACACCAGCGTTTCTCCTTCACAAAGGGAGGTATCAGCACCAAAGGAAACGGAAGGGGTGGGATAAATGACCAATTGCTGGCGAATTGTATCAGACACTGGCTCACCAAGACAACCCAGGCGTGATTGTACCACTAGGGTCACGGTATAAGTTCCTGATGTGCTATACTCATGGGTAGGGTTTTCTTGAATACTGGTATTGTTTGACGAATTGGTATCTCCAAAATCCCAGAAATAACGTTGATTGTTTCCCGAACTCGAGGATCGGTTTACAAATGTAATGGCTTGATTGCTGCATGAATCCTGATAAGCAAAATCTGCTTTTACAGTTACATTGAATGTTGGAGATGTACAGCCTGTGTTGTTGGTATCAAAATAACTTTCTATAAAATTGGGTAACCCTAACCTTCCTTTCTTGCCATTCAAATAAAAGCCATTTTCGACAAAGTTACAGGCAGTACCTGCCTTGTTGGGTGCATTGATTACATGAAGGTAAAGAATACCCGAATCACTCCCAGCCGTATAGTTTGTAATGTATATTTTGCCATCTGGCCCTATTTGCAATGCGCCTATCCCACCACTTTGACATCGCTCAAAAGGGGCGGCATTTTTACGACGCGAATTATCATGAAGCACCGTAAGGGAAGCACTGATATCGGCCGCGTTGAGGTCATATTGTACTACCTTTGCGCAACGTCCATCGAGCGCCCGTACAAAGCCAGAGGTACAGTATAGTTTGGTACCGTCAGGTGAAAAACTAGAATAATAATACGAAGAAGCATACCCCTTTCTATCTCGGTTAATCAATGGAATAGATTTCCACAATGTAACTTGTCCAGTGGCCCTGTCAAAATTAAAAATTTCCGTATCAAAAGCCCCCATGGTATTTACCAATTTGGAGCCATCAGGAGAAAATTTAAGCGAACCATAATCAACATTATACTGAGTTTGCCCAGCACTGGATATGATCGGACTAGAGCACACCCCCTCTTGCGTCACTAGAAAAGCGTAAAAATTATTGGTTCCGCTTTCGGTAGACACCACCCATACATCTTTATTGTTACAATGCCTGATGGCAGCCATCTTTTGAGTAGGTCTTTGGAAAAGACGAATCGTCCTATGAGTCACTTGTCCCAAACCTCCATTGAGAGACATATCAACAATGGAATACCCCAGCCCATAATCTATCCAATGATCGGATATGTTAAAAACATAATACAAAGATTGACTATTTGGCGCAGGAACAATCAAAGCAGGTTGAGCCACGCGATGGCCTCCAAGTAACTTAGTACCATTGGGCATAATGTTGTGGTTTCTGTCCCGAATGGTTTCGCCATTGGTGTAAAACAATAAATTCCCTTTCGAATCAGCAATAGAAGCCGTTCCTTGACGATAATTGAAACCTCCACCTGTCAATAATTTTGGCGTTCCACTGTTAAAATCCAATCCTACTCTGTCCCCAAAATACCAAACATTCGCTTCCTTTTGGGCAAACCCCTGGATTGATATTAAGCAAATACTTATGAAGATTACTAATCGATTGATCCCTTTTTTCATCAAAAAATACTTTAATTTCTAAACTTACCTCACCATCCGAACCTGGTAGTCTCATCATTCCTATGACAAGCTTGGATTGCTTATGTTCCACCTCTGCAATCAAAAAATGATACAAGCGTTTGAACCTCTAAAAGTACCTACTACAAAGGAGCTCAAAAAACGAGGAAAATGTTAGGCCAAAACGCCCAAATAATAGGTGAAGTCGCTCAAAAATGGAAAAACTGAAGCTTTGCAGGCCCCAAAATGAAAGTCGTCTGAAACATTCACGATACTACGTGGAATAATATAGGCAATTCGAGCAAAAAAATCAGCTTTCATGACATCATTAACAATCAAAACCACAAATGCAGAGGTAAATCAGCTCACAGTGACAAAAATCATTTTACAATGATAATTTTGTTTTAACTTGCACTCAGTTTTAGAAGCCAAAAGTTTAGATAATGATTCACATCCAAAAATTCACATTCAATCCCTTTCAAGAAAATACCTTTGTACTATTCGACGACACCAAAGAAGCCGTAGTGATTGACCCAGGCTGCAACAGCACTGCCGAAAACAAGGTATTGACTGACTTTATTGAAGAAAAGGACCTCAAAGTTGTCAAACTATTGAATACCCACTGCCACATCGATCACGTATTTGGAAACCAGTTTATCAAAGATAAATACCAGGTACAATTGTACATGCACGAGCTGGATGTTCCTACTTTGAAGGCTGCCAAACTAGCTGCTGACATGTACCAGATCAAGCCATTTACCGAATCCGAACCAGATATATTCATTTCAGAAAAAGACACCATCGAGTTTGGAGAATCAAGTTTAGAAATTTTGTTTGTACCCGGTCACGCCCCTGGACATGTTGCCTTTTTGCATCGAGCTCAAAAATTTATGATCAGTGGAGATGTCTTGTTCAATGGAAGCATTGGCCGCTACGACTTTCCAGGCTGCAGCAAAGAAGATTTGATTGCCAGCCTCCAAAATGTATTGTACAAACTGGATGATGCTGTTACGGTATACCCCGGCCACGGCCCTGAAACGACCATAGGTCACGAAAAGACGCACAACCCATTGGTAAGTGCCACTCAAGTAGCCATTTAACTTCATGAGTAAAGGCAAACAAAAACGTCCACCCTTTTTTTGGTCTATACTGGTTTTGTCACTGCTTGCAGTGTTCTCTATGGTCACCGCTGCATTTTTTTATGCTACCCAAAAACAGTTTATCAATAAAGCGTTGAAAACTAAGGGGCGTATCATTCGATACGAAAAACAACGCAAAGTCTATCGTCCAGTCCTTACCTTTGTAACCCAAAACAAGGATACCATTTACTTTACAGCGGCCTTGGGCAAAATCGATACCTTGGCTATTCCCAAGGGCAAAGTGTTGGACTTATTATACTTGCCCAACAATCCTAAGATCGTAAAAATCGATGACTTTTGGCAATTGTGGTTTCAGCCCTTTGTCATTGCCGGATTTGGCACAGCCCCTTTGCTATTTATTTTATTCTTACGGTGGATTTTGGTTCCTAAAAAACCAACCACTGCCCAGGAAGAAGAAACACAATAGAATGATGATAAAAAAACAAATACCCAATGCAGTTACCTGCGGAAATGTGCTTTGTGGATGTATAGGCATTGTGTTGGCAAGCCAGGGGGCATTGGTAGCTGCAGCGTATTGTATGGGAATAGGAATGATCTTTGATTTTGGAGATGGCTTGGTGGCACGTTTGCTCAATGCTTATTCTGAGTTGGGCAAACAACTCGACTCTTTGGCCGATATGGTTACTTTTGGAGTGTTGCCTGGTTTTATACTCTACCAACTTTTGCGGCAATCAGACATTCATCCCTGGGGGGCATATGCTGGTTTTATCTTGACCGTTTTTTCAGCCATTCGTTTGGCCAAGTTTAACATCGATACGCGCCAAACTGACTTGTTTATTGGTTTACCTACCCCTTCGGCCGCATTATTTGTGGGTTCTTTGCCTTTGATACTATTACAAAACCCAAAATTTGGCTTTTTAATAAAACATCCATTGGTACTCATTGTTATTACATTGATTTTATCAGGTATGCTTATTGCAAATTTCAGGTTGTTTTCACTCAAGTTTCAAAGCTTTGGTTGGCATCAAAATCAGCTACGATACAGTTTTTTGATTGCATCATTGGTGCTTTTTGTAGTATTCAGATTTTTGGCTATCCCAATCATTTTACTGAGTTATATCGTACTTTCGTTGATTTTTCCACCACCTACAGTCAGAATTAACGCTCAGTAGGGAATTTTTGTATAAAATTTACCGTTATTTGTATTAAAGCAGTGAATTATAGAATATATTTTTAAACCTTTGTACCATCAAAACAGTCAATACAGTATCATCTTGAACATTTCACCTTGCCACAAACCATAAGCCTGTATCTGTATAAATGGTATAATATAAAGAATCACGTTGCCCCAATGGGTATAATAAAACATTTCATCATTGTTGTGTTGGTAATGCTCTCCGCCTTGCCAAATATTGTGGCTCAAGATACTATTCAGCCTGGAGATTCATTGATTCAATCTAGAATCTATACGCTTCCGCTTGTCGAATACCAAGAATCGACAAAATTAAACACCCAAAGAAAGAAAAACAGCTTTTTAGCCTCTCCTTTTGTATTTTTCAAACCCGATACCGATTTATTATTTGGAGGCTTGGGGGTCTACTACTTCCGACTCAAAACCAATGATAATTTCAAACAAGAAACCCGTTTGTCCTTTGTTCAGACTATTTTTGAGTATAGTCTCAACGATCAAATGGACATTCAATTGGGAGCCAATATTTTTCTACCCAATGAGTCTTATGTTGCCAAAGGCTTTTTTCGATTCAAGATATTTCCAGATGTCTTCTATGGAGTAGGTAACAATACGCCCGAAGAAAATGCTGAAACCTACAATTATAATGTATTTATTGCCAACACTTCTCTGGCTCGTAAACTGGCCCCTGGAGTGTTTTTGGGTCTCGAATATCGCTACGCCAATACCTACAACATAGATTTTGACGAACCTACCTCAGAGGTGTTAGACAACGTCACGGGAATCAATGGTGGGGTCAATTCAGGATTAGGGCTCATTTTTACCATTGACAAACGCGACAACGTCGTCAATGCTTCCAAAGGATACTTTTTGGAGTTTTCTAAATATGTGTATGCCTCTAAACTTGGAAGCACATTTAACTTTTCTAATGT